>JARGGJ010000034.1 GCA_029210915.1 Patescibacteria group bacterium | reverse complement strand
TTGACATTGGATAAAATCGTCATATTACTACTATCCGGTATGATTGAAATATCATTAGTAGTAATTCCACTTACATAAAGGTTTCTCCAAGCGGAGCCATAGGCACCCAAATCATAAAGATTATTACTCTTAGGCAGAATTGCGGCCATTGTTGAGGTGGCATCCACCCTTAGGGTTCCGCCAATACTTACATTGCTTGTTAATTCTAAGTTTTCTGCAAAAATATCATTTTTAACAAAAAGATTGTTACCAATAATTCCATCACCGGAGACTGTAAATAGGCCGGCAGATAGGTTACCGATATTGGCAGCAAAAGTTTTTAAACCGTTTATATCCACTAAGTACAAATCATTGCCCGAGGCATCATCATCCATTGCCACCGCCATTAATCCTCCGGAAATCATGAGTTGGTTAACATTCGCAAACCCGCCAAAATCATTTCCGGCTACGTAGGTTGGCTTGGTTGAGCTGGAGATGTCTATTATTGATACTTCGTTTGAACCATAACCATCGTCTTGAAGGATATAAGCATAGTCCATTGCCAAGGCAATATCTTTTACAGCGATGGTGGACAAATTAAAGCTGCTTACAATGCTCATGTTAGTAGGCGATGAAGCATCAATAATTGCGAACTCCCTATTTGAGATACCGGCTCCCTGCTGTGTGCCTATATATAGTTCTGTACCGTTTGCTTTAACTGCATAAACGGGGTTAGTTCCAATCTCAACACCATCAACGTAAGTGATATTGCTTGGGTCGCTAATGTCTACCATAAGGACATCTTCACTGGAATATACCGTATTGACAGAGGCTATGGCCATGTACTTATCATTCATGAGTGCCATTTCATACACTCTTGCGCCCGGATTAAAGCCTCCAACAAATACAGGCAAACTTGGAACCGAAATATCATAAACTCTGATATCATTGCCCGAACTGTCGATATCATAATCAGCGATGTATAAATAGTTGTCCGCTACTTCTATATTTGTAGCTTGGCGATTATATCCGCCGTTATCGAAATTTTGACCCCACAATGCTATAGGGTTGTAAGGATCGGAAATATCAACAACAACAAAACTTCTATCTGTATCTCCGCTTGGGATGTCCAAATCCACACCGGCCAAGTAAGCATAATTGCCAACAATCTTTATGCCATAGACACGGCCGGTACCAAAATTAATACCGCCCATATATTTGGGATATTCGGGATCGGAAATATTAAAAATTTGAAAGTCTTGGCCGGCTACACCATAATTACCGCTAGCGTCATCGATGCCCACAAACATATAGTTACCCATAAGCTCAACAGAATCCGCACCCGCGTTTATATCTGTATTCATTCTTGATAAGACGGTACCGGCTCCGGGGGTAAGGTTAATTTTGTTGGTGTTGAGTTGTTTGGTATATAAGTTTCTCCAAACTTTATCACTGGCACCTAAATCATATGTGTTGGTAATGGCCGGTAATACAGTTCGCAGTGTTGAAGTCCCGGCAACATCAAGCGTTCCATCGGTAAGAATACCTTCAGCGCCAACCTTAAGCCCGCCTTGGATGTTGGCATTTTTTGATACATCAAAATTACCCAAAATACTGAGATGGTTTACTTCCGCCCAATCAGCATACAAGGCATTTGTTTTTACACCACCGGTATAATAAATACCAAGGCTGGCATAATAATTATACGCATAAACATACTGACCCTCTACGGCCAAACCGCCTACATTTGTTTGAGATTCGGTTGCTACCAAAACAGGGTTGGTTGAGCTGGATACATCTATAACCATAACCGCACCTCCGAGATTGCCGGCAACATATACATAATTACCTGATACAGCAATATTATCGATATATTGAACACCGTTTGGTCCGGCAGGCAGATTTAATGTAGCAACCTGAACCGGATTATATGGATCCATGATATTGGTAATCGAGAATTCAGCACTGGTATTATTATGAGTCATGTAAGCAAAGCCATTATTAGTCTCGATGCTTACCGGGTTTGACGATACTGATGATGTAGCAATAAAGACGGCACTCAATGGATTACCGATGTCGATAACACTCAACTCATTACTGGTATAGTTTGTTATGTATGCATATCTGCCAAGCACAGATACATCTACAGGCAGAGTGCCATTTGTACCAACAACAGCCACATCTACGGGTTGCTCGGGTATTGAAATATCAATTATGTGCAAATCATTGGATGTATCATCGGTAAGGTAGGCGTATTTTCCGGATATATCCATTCCGTATCTTGTTCCCGCGATATCCCCGGTTGCACCCACTTGAACCGGATTTTGAGGATCGGAAATATCAATTACACGCAAACCGCCACTGCTTGAGTTATTATCGTAATTTGTATAGAGATAGTCACCGGAAACCTTCATGTCCCTTACGTAAGAGGTGACTAAATCAAAATTACTTAAAGATATTGGGGATTCCGGATTGCTGACATCGTATATTGTTACTACCGCGCCATCTGTAACCATACCGGCAACATAAAGATATCTGCCTTTTGCCTCCACCGCACCATAATTCAAGGGGCCGCTTCCGGCTTTATAGTAAACTTGGGAGAATGAGTCATTATTTATGTTGGATGCGTTAATATCTTTTGTCCAAATGTTTTTGAGGTAAGAAGTACCGCTGGCATAAATGTTTGACCATGCGTTTGAAGCTGTTCCGATGTCTTGTGTATTGTGAGAGCCGGATAACAATGTACCCAAATTGGTGATTGTTAGATATTTGCTAGCGAGATTATTTTTACTAAATGTTAAACCCGTATTCGATTGCCAAATATCCCATGTCGAGGTGCCTATGCGTGTTGATGAAGCCCAAACATCTTTCCAGCGGTATGCGGACGAGCCGAGATTATATGTAAGGGTTTGGTAAGGCAAAAGATCAGAGTTAACTCTACCGTTAACCGCAATGTCCGCAAAGGTTGAAGTTGAATAAAAACGAGAAGCCTCTAAAACATCAAGGCGACCTTGGTTGTAGATACCGTCCATACCAACAGTTAAAGCACCCCCCAATGAAACATCATTGCCAAATTGAGCCAATCCAGTAATATCAATTTTATTAAACAAGGCATATGATGATTCGATGCTATGTGTTGAAATGCCACCTAAATATACTATATGCATTTTTTTACTTGAATCTATTACATATGCATAATCTCCTTGAATATCGAGCGTCCAAAGCGTTATACCTAAATTTTCTTGTGCTGAGATAAACACGTTATACGGATCTGATACATCAAAAACAGTTAAGTAGTTTCCACTAAATCCATAGACATATTTATCTGAGGCAACCAGTGATTGAGGCCTTCTATCTAAAGGACTTGATATTGATAATGTATCGGAAACAAAAGGATTGACGGGGTCGCTTATATCAAGCACAGTAAACTCACCAGACTCGATTGAATAAAGATGGTTACCCAATGCAACCATATCTACAGGCCAAGAAGAATCGCTGGTGTTAAATGTGCCAACTAAATATGCATTCACAGGATCTGCAACATTAATTACACTAATGGGGTCATTAGCGGTCTGTTCCGGAATCGTATAAACGTAATCCCCATAACCCGTAATTATCTTTGAGGCATATGGCGTATTAATGGTTTTAATCAAGGTTGGAGCTATTGGATCTGAGACATCGAAAATGAACACATCCGTATTATCTGAACCCGGGAAGTAAACATGATTACCCTTTGCATACAAATGAAGATGAGGATTTCCACCACCAACCGAAGCGCTTATACTGACCAGTTCAGGCGCCGTGGAACTACTTATATCAATTGTGAGAAAATTATAATTCCCTGCAACATATGCGTAATTGCCCCTGATTATAACCTCACCGAGAGCGGCTTGGCCGGTTGATAATGAACCAATTTCCACCGGATTAACTTTATTAGAAACATCGTAAATCTTGAATACACCTGAATCGATATCCGATATATAAGCCAAATCACCAACAACATCCATACCTCTTAAATTGCCCGAAGCCCCACTAAGTGCCGGTGTTGTTGTAACAACTTCCATAGCTCCACTATTTGGTGTAATTGAAATGGCACCGCCATAAACAGTTCCACCGACATACAGATTTCTCCAAGCTTGACCGGCAGATCCAAGGTCATAAGAGTTATCTGCAATTGGTAAAATACTAGCCATGGTGGATGTGGATCCTATAAACGCACCACCGCCGGTCATTAAACCGCCATTGCCAATATTAATACTGGTGCCAACAAAAAGTTGATCGGCGATTTTTGCACTATTGTTAACCCATAGGGTGCCTGTGTTTAAAGAACCTATTTCTGCAGAGTATAGATTGATATCACCAATCTTTAAGATTATATAATCTTCAGAATTAGATCCGATATCCATTTGATAACCCAATACATGAGCGTAATTTCCAACGATAGCTAAATCCGGTATCTCGCTGCCATCAATCTCTTTGCTATCAACATAAGTTATATTAGTTGAACTGGAAATGTCCAATATAATTAAATCACGACTTGAATATACCGATGAGTTATAGGAAGTTAGATATAGATATTGATCATAGGCCTGAATGTTATTAACCGGTTGGTCCGAATCAATATCAATACCATCAACATAAACAGGTGCGGTTGGATTGCTAACATCATAAACCAAAAGATCCTCGGTGCCGGCATTGCCATTTAATGTAGCCACGTAAGCATATCTACCATCCGGATAAATATCCCTGACGGTTGTAGCTCCAATATCGACACCGCCTAAAATACTTGGATTTTTTGGGTCGGCGGCATCTAAGATTATCATTTCTTTATCCGTGTCACCATTTAATGTACCTACATAAACCAAACTACCGTACTTTTTTATAGATGTAATAGAACTGGCACCAAGATCCAAAGTGTTAGCAAGTGTTAAGTTTGCGGGATCCATTATGTTTACAATCGCTATATCTCCATTATCCATTCCTACATAAGCATATTGCCCCATTAGCTGTACTGTTTTTGCTGTTGATGCCAAATTTATTGATGAGGCGGCTACAGGCGCCGAAGGTTTGCTGATGTTATATATAAATAAATCCCTTGTGGTATCAGCTCCAACAAAATAGGCGTAATCACCATTAACTTTTACATCATATATGGCAGTATAAGAAGGTGTTGGTACGTTGGAAATCAATTTAGGATTATTTTTATCAGAATGATCTATTACGTAAAAATCACCATATTCAGCAATGTAAGTATAGTTTCCCTGGATATCAAATGCGTAAGGAGCGTTACCGTCATCAAAGTTTAAGCCCGAGATGTATTCCGGGGTTAGGTAACCTTGTGTGATACTTTTGGTCCAAAGTTCATCAAAAGCCGCTGTCCCCGAGACAAATACATTATTCAAATACGTGTTCCCTGAGACTGTTAAATCAGACGCAATAGTAGCACTCCCGCCAATAGTTGCGTTTCCGCCAATAGAAGCCGACTCGCCCACGCCCAAAGTGCCATTGGTATATATGCCTCCCTCACCAACATTCAAAGCACCATGCACGGTTAATTGGCGATATACCTCGGCATCGTTGCGTACGCTTAAAGAACCAAAATCCGCGCTGTCTGCCAAAAGGGCGTTGGTACTGACACCCGGCATTTTTAAGATAGCCAAATCCGTTGTGCTGTAAGCTAAATAAATATATTGTCCGTGGACATCGACGGATTTGACTCCGGCGTAGGTTAAGGTGGCTTTTCTAACCGGAGCTGTGGGTTTGGAAACATCAATAATTGTAAAATTATTGTAATAATTTGCGGCCAAATAAACATAATCACCCTGTACACGCATGCCTCGCGCAACGTTTGTACCGGTTCTTAAATTAGGTAAAGTGGCAACTTGCGTTGGCGCTGAAGGATCGGATATGTCTATCACACCAAAACTTTGAGTGTCGTTATAATAGGCCACATAAGCATACCTGCCCTGTACCTCCAAAGTTTCCGGCCCGTCTGATATGGCAGTGGTTGAAAGAGTAACAGGGTTAGCCGGATCTGATACGTCTATGATGGTTAAGCTGTCACCGTAGCGGTTAATTACATATGCTAGACCGTTTTGCACGCGTACTGAACTCGGACTGTCACCTACAGGATGTGAAACTACCAGCTGGGGCGAGGTTGGGTTGGAAACATCATAAATCGCTAATGTGTCACTGTCGCTAACAGCTTTGTATAAATATTTACCATAAACAGTAAGTCCACCAGACCCTCCACCTACCACGGTGGTGGTGCTCATGTTTACAGGAGAAGCCGGATTGGAGATATCGGTGATAAAAAAGCCATCATTATTACCATTTACTTCATAAGTAATATAAGCATATTTACCTCTGACTTCAACATCATACAGGGCTGTTCTGCTTAGTATGATAGGGTAAAAGATAGAACCCACCTGAACCGGGGCGGTTGAACTGGAAGTATCGATAATGCGCAAATAAGAACCTCCGGCCGTATTAGCTTCAACTATATAGGCATAGTTGCCGGCCGTATGCATGGCGCCGACTGTAGTACCTCCAAAGGAATTAGTGGATTTAACAGAGATGTTGGCTGTTATCGGATCATCAGCTTCGATGGAAGCGCTGTATATCGTGCCGGAGGCGTAAATGTTTTTCCATGAACTGCCAAAGTTACCAATATCTTGCACGTTGTTTACACCGGGAAGTAAAGTACCGCTATTATTTATTGTTAAATATCGATTGGCTAAATTATTATTTGATATAGTAAATCCTTCATTCGATTGCCAAATATCCCATGTCGAGGTGCCTATGCGTGTTGATGAAGCCCAAACATCTTTCCAGCGGTATGCGGACGAGCCGAGGTCGTATTGAAGATTATCGTTGGGTAATATGTCGTCTGATGAAGATGCACCGTTAAACCAAACCCAATTGGTGGTTGTGGCGCCTACGTCGGTTACTTCTTGCCAGTTTGGTGTACCGCCGATTACTTGAACACCATCAACCCAAAGTTCTGTGGTGGTAACATAATCCGCTGCCAAGTTGGTGGTGGTAACATTAGAAGCGTATAAACCCAACCATTTATATGTAGAGTTGCCCAAAGAGTAAGTATTCGTGATGTATGGCAGAAGATTGGAGTTAACTCGGCCGGTTAAAGATAAATCCGATAAAGTTGAGGTGCCAACAAAATATTGCGGACCTTGGCTGATGATACCGCCATACCCCACCTTTAAGACATTGTTAATGGTTGCATCCATCGCACTGAATGAATCAATTCTGCCTGCATGCGCATCTATGCCGGCTATTTTTGTAATTATTAAACTTGTACCTGTTGTTTCGCCATTAGTACCATAAACATATCCACCATCAACATCAAAATAATGTGGCCCAAACGCAACCGCCGTTCTACCAACCAACACGGGGTTGAGAGGATCTGATATATCGAATATTTCGTTATCATTGGCATACAAATAATTATCAACTATTTGCATGTCCCTACTACCGGCTGATATGGCTATGTTCGCAACATGGGTTGGTACCGCAGGATTTGTCACGTCAAACACCTCTATGTCATTACCGGAATCAGCTACATAAGCATAATCCCCTTTAACAACAACCGTGAATGCATTCCCGGAAAAACCGGTGCTTGAACCTCCAATATATGTCATGTTTGAAGGGTCTGAGATATCATAAATTCGAAACCTGGGAGTTCCTGCCCCCATGCCCATGTATAAATAATCCCCTAGAATATCTATGCCGGATGGATATGAGGCCGCAACACTTTGTAAAATAGTTGGATTGGTCGAACTTGATATATCAATGGATCTGAACCCACTGGTATTAGCGACCATGTAAGCAACATTGTCTTTGATCTTTAAATCACGGCAACCATAAGTAGCCTCTGCCTGACATACATTATTGATAAAACCGGTTATTTGAGGGGATGCGGGATCACTGATATCGATTATTTTAAATCCACCACTGGCTCCATTACCATCCAAGACATAAGCAAATTCACCTCTGACAATTACGTCTCTTCCGTTTACCAAACCCACGGAACCTACTTGAACCGGATTATCCCTGTTGCTGACGTCGTAAATTAACAGAGCCGTTGCGCCGGCGATATATAAATAATCGCCAACCGCATCCAAATCTCGGCCCGCCATGGATAATACAGTCGTAGTTACCCAATCGCTTTTTGCCGGTGATTCCATGCTCAATTTTGATAAATATCCGGTTGAAGATACATAAAGATCACGCCAAGAGGAGGTAGTACTGCCTATATCGAATGAATCGTTGATGCCGGGAGTGATGTTTCCGGTGGAAGACGCTCCATAGAAAGAAATAAATTCAGAAGAAGTGGCGCCTACCAAGGTTACTTCGGCCCAACTTGGGGTCGAGGCACCGGCTACAGTTGCCCATGTCAAATTACCGGTACCATCATTTTTAAGAAATGTATTAGCACCACCTTGAGTTGTAGACCAAGCATAATCAACACCTCTAATCTTGGCTAAGTTGCCGGTAGAGCTGACTTGGAATAAATCGCCATTGCCAACGGTGAACAAAGCAAGGGGAGTTGTGTCGCCGATACCCACATTACCGCTTGATAATATACTCATCGCATCTACTCTTCCTGCCCAACCGCTTTGGATGCCTGTAACGAATTGGATATCACCATCGGATGTGAGATATAAGCTCTCTTGAGTATTGGTTAAGTTAGATCTTGCTTGATCCATGGATTCACCGGCGCCTAAGACAATTAAAGCGCCCGAACCAAGAATTAACGAATTGCCGTTCGTATCTTGATCGAACTGCATCCATTCATGCGCGTAATTACCTCCATAACTGACCATGTTGCCTGTGTGCCTGATATTTCCAACAACATCCAAAGCTTCACTTGGGTTGTTTCTGCCGATACCCACATTGCCATCACCAAGAATTGTCATCCTAACGGCATCCGCTGTACCAAACTGTAAAATTGAATTTGCCCAATCACTTGTGCCTATTAGAGATGCATTAGCTATTGTTCCACTATAAAGTTTATTATACTCAGGACTATACCCAGCCGTGCCAACCATACCCATTAAGAAGTAACCTGTAGCGAGGCCATCACTACCGTCTTGGCCCATTTTAATATACGGATTATCGTTTTCTCCAACGTTATCTTCATCGGCAAATAATTCAAGATAAGCATCCGCGTTACCGGTAATCCTAATGCCTTCGTTTACAGATGAATTACTAGCGCCGACTTGAAGCCTCGTGGAGGGTGCATTACTACCTATTCCCACAAAACCACTGGCATTAATTCTCATCCCTTCACCGCGTGTGCCATTTAAATAGGTATTAAATGTTAAAGCACCACTATTATCTGCACCATCGCGGATACCATATAGTGTAGCAACGTGATTTTCGCCTGAAGTATTGTCTTGAATGTCGAATACTATTCCTCCGCCAAAACCATCAACCATATCTCCACTTGCTTGAGTTTTCAATAGGTAGCCGGATGAAATATCATTGTTTACATCTGTTAATCGTGTAAATTTTCCAACCGGAAAATTAGGGCTTACAACATCAAGTTTTGCGGCCGGATTAGTGTTATTGATACCAAGGTTACCACTTGTATCAACTGTGACTCGTTCTCCGCCGCCAACTTCAGCGATTGTAAAATAGCCGCTGGCGTTTTGACGTAAGTTCCAAGTCGATGAACCGATATAAGTTGATGAAGCCCAAACATCGTTCCATCTTCTGGAGGAGGAACCTAGGTCGTAGGCTAATGATGCGGTTGGCAATATGTCTCCGGTTGAAGAAACACCTGCCGTACCAATTACGTTGGTTGTGATATTTCCTAAATCAGTAACACTTTGCAGGTCTCCTAAGAAGAGTGAACCTCCCAGGTAAAGATTTGTCGTCGATACATATCCCAAAGCATCAATGTTGGTGGAGCTGACATTGGTAGAGTAAAGATTCTTCCAGCGATAAGTTGCAGATCCCAAGCCGTAGTTATTATCTACGTAAGGAACAAAGTCGGAATTGATGTAGCTGTTGAAGTAGGCTGCTGTATCGGTTGCACTGCCGATGATGGAGATGCCATCCACCTGCAAATTTCCTGTTGTGGTGACGTTGCCTTGGCGCGAGATGCTGAAAACATCGTTTGTGCCATCGTTACCGCGGACTAAAAAATCTTTTTCGTTGTCTCCACCTTGAGTTTCGACGTAGAGAGCTGTGCGAGTTGCGTAGGCGGAGGTTGATGAAGCTTGATTTAAGGCAAATAGGTTTGCGTCACTTCCCAAGGAAGTGCCGGAAGCATATTGGCCCTGAAGCATTTCGGAATTATAAGCGTAGGGAACGGCAGATAAGCGTTTGCGTGGAGTCATTTCCGAGTCTGCGCCGATAGTGATGCCGAGGTAGAGAGTATCGTTGTTGAAGAGACTATCAGGGAAGGCTACTTGATTGCCCGACGTATCGCCAAGGAGGATGGAGAACAAGCCGGAAGTGACAGCAACTGAGACAGTTGAGCTGGTGCCGGTTGGTAATCCGTTGGTTGTGCTGGCAGACCAGAGTTGATTGTTTCCCGTTGCGGAATCGTAGATCACGAATTTGATGTCATAGTCACCGTCGGAGACCAAAGTACCTGTACTGTCCATTAATTTTCCTTGGTAGTTGATTGTGTGACTGATGCCCTCGGCGGCATGGGCTGTGTTAACACCAAACAGTTCGTTGACAGTGACTGATCCGAAACCGAACAGTGAGCCAAGTACTTGCGCCATAACCATCGTGGCGTAAATAAAAAGCCTCGCGTTCATCGCGGAGCGTAGTCTGTCTGTAAAGTTTTTGTTTCCCTTTTGGGACTTGGTGTTTAACGGCATGTTGGTTTGGCTTGGACGGGTTTGTTGTTTGTTGCCCAAGCGATTTGGTTTCATTCGTTTTGTGTCAGTTTGGCTTGTCAATGCTGACCGGGATTCCCTTGATTTTGGCTCAAGGATTTCCAGGATTGTTTTTTATATTCCAGAGCATTCTTCTTGCTGTTTCCCGGTCAATTTTATTTGTGAACTAAATTGTCGGGATTTTTTGATTTGATTCGCAGTACTGTTTGCTTTGGTTTTTTTTTGCCGTTTTTGTTTGTGTTGAAAGAAAAAGAACAGGTATTCGTGGAAAGATTTGCTGTGTCTAAACAAAGCTTTCTACGCTTGGACCTGTTCTCCTCGCGATATATAAATATTAGCTTATATATAAGACTTTGTTTTTTGGCTAAA
>JARGGJ010000033.1 GCA_029210915.1 Patescibacteria group bacterium | reverse complement strand
ATTCTGTAGTCTGATATTTTCGCTTTGTTGACGAGCATATCTCTATTTTAGCATAGAGTTTGCTAGTCTAGAGCCTTAATATATATATATCGGATGTCCTTATAAGATAATAATCACGTGAATCCTTAAATCGAGCGAATCAAGGTTCAGACTTTGCCTATAAACTTATTTGTGTTAAAACTAACATAATGGATAATTTACCTAAACAAGCGGTAATGTTACTTATCACCAGCCAAGACTGGGGCGGTGCCCAGCTCTATGTTTTTGAGTTGGCTAAGGAGTTGAAGGCACGAGGTGAGAGCGTGATTGTGGTGGCAGGGAAAAACCCCTCTAAATCTCCCCTTGTCATGGGAGACTTGTTAACTGGTTTGTACAGCCCCCATGACAAGGGGGGTATGGGGGGTTGCACCGGCTCAGAGCTAAGCGCCAAATGCCTCGCTGCCAATATCCCCTTTTACGAACTCAAACACATGTCACGCGACATCAATCCCCTTGCAAATGTTTTTGCGACTATTGAGCTGATTAAACTTTTTAGACGATTGAAACCGCGGGTTGTGCATTTAAATTCTACGATGATGGGTGTGGTTGGGTCGTTATCTGCGACGCTGACTCGAGTTCCGAAAAGAATTTATTGCATAGGAGGTTGGGTTTTTAATGAAGAACTGCCGGGTTGGAAAAAGAGTTTGTATGTTTGGATAGAGAGGGTGAGCGCGAAATGGAAAGACGTGATTATCGTTGTGCATCCGGGAGATGAAGAGTTGGCAATAAAATTAAAGATTAAACCGCAAAAAAAACTGGTTACGATTCCCAATGGAGTGGATGTTGCCAGGTTTGAATCTAAGTTGTTAACTCGTGAAGAGGCGCGATTAAAACTTGGCGCTGATCCTGACGCGACGCTGGTTGGAACAATTGCTAACGCGTATCCGCCCAAGAATCTTTTATGGTATTTGGAAGTTTGTAAAAAAATACATGATGCGGATAAAAGAATTTATTTTGTGATTATTGGTGACGGACCGCAGTTTGAGATTTTGAAGAAGAAGAGAGCTGAACTTGACGCCGAGAGTTATGTGATGCTGGCCGGGCGCCGAATGGATGCGCCAACTTTGTACAAAGCTTTTGACCTGTTCGTACTCCCCTCCTCCAAAGAAGGAATGAGTATAACTTTGCTCGAGGCAATGACTGCCAAGGTGCCGATAGTTGCTACAGATGTTGGCGCGGGCAAGTGGATGCTTCGAGATTGTGGAATTATCGTGCCACCCAATGACGCCGTGCGGATGCAAACGGCGGTTTTGGATATATTGCAAAATAAGGATAAACAAAAAAGCATCACGCAAAATGCTTACGCGATGCTTTTGGCAAATTTTGAACAAAAGAAACTTTTAGATACTACGGTTGAGGTTATCAATGAATAATTATCTGCGTGGTCCGCTGTATGCCGGCACGGGCGCGGATTCTTGCGTTGCTGTCGCGAGTTCAGCATCTTTGGTTACAACGGGTTTGGTTGGTGCGGGTGCTGTGGTTTTAGCCTGCGCGTTTGTAATTTCCAAAGCTTCATCGATGGTTTCCACGTCACCGTTTAATAAGGGTTCTAAAGTGGCTTTGGTGGCCGGGTCCATTTGCGAAACCGCGTTTATGATGAGGTCTCTCTCGGCGATTAAATCCAAGCTTTCCGCGGATTTGGCTATTTGAACATAGGTTTGAGGTTGTGAGGCGGGCAAGGTGGGCAGTAACAATATCAACTCTTGCATATTCTCTTTATCTTCCAAAATTACGTAAGCTTGGGAAACTATCAAAGCGTCCTGAGCGTTTCTGAGTGTTTGCGGATATTTTACTGTTACAGCCCTTCTTAAATACTCGGCCGCGGTTTCGGGTTGGTTTTTGTTGAATAAGTATGTTACTCCAACATACCACCAGGGCTCGCCAATTTCTTCGTCAAAAGAAGCGGCTTTTAAATATTCTTGCAAGGCTTCATCTGTTCTACCGGTAGCTTTTAACAGTTCCGCCAACCCAAAATACAGTTGTTGCCTTTTTGGGCTAAGCTCTATGGCCATTCTATACTTTTCCTCGGCTTTGGCTAATATTTGCGGATCCTGAGTTCTACTGCCCACCGAGGCGAGCATGCTTGAATAGATAAACAATCCATGAGCATCACGGCTGTGTGATTCCAGCCTTTTTTCTGACACTTCTACGGTTTCGTTATAAAAAGATCTCCAGTCGGGCCATTTATCCAAGTTACCGCTGTTCGCCAAATTTATCAGGTTCCGCGAATACAAAAATGATTGCTCATCCAGATACGGCGTTTGTTTGGTTTTAATCTTTTGGACAAGGTTCATCATTGCGGTTACATCGCCTTTTGCGAATGCTTCGTTAGCATCAATAACCATCATTGATGTGCGGAACGGAACAACGGATGCCAAGTAAACCAGCAATATAAAGGCGGACTGGACAACGGCAAAAGTAACCCAAGGAACCGGTTTTTTACCGGTATGGGAATCGGTTTCACCATCTTTAAAAGCGGAAAAGCCCACGCAAATAACCAAGGCGTATAATAGATAGCTCATGCTAAACGCAGCAGGATGATCGAAAACGAAAAGATTTTGCAAAAAGTATCCGGCAGGCAAACCCAAGAGCACTGCTGTGGTTGGAATATCTATATATCTTTTACGGCGCGCGTAAATAACCGTGTAATAAATACCAAACCAGATTCCCAAAAATGTAAGCGCGCCAAATAAGCCGGTCATACTAACAACATCCATCACCGTGTTATGCGCCCTGTCGAACCAGGTTTCGTAATAGCCCGAGCGCAAAGATTGCGGATTGTAGTGCTTGTTAAAGGCTATGTGAAAATTATCCAACCCATAACCCGTAAGAGGCCTTTCCAAAAAGCTTTGCCAGGCAATATCCCAGGCAATAAAACGGCCGGCCGTACCTGTTTTTAAAGAGAAGATGCGAGTAGCGGTTGGGTATGAAGCTTCCAGTGATTTAAAAGTTGCAGTATTGACTCCGGCGGTAACAATGCCAATGTAAACCAAAGCCGCAAGGCCGATACTGCCAAACAGCGCAACGCGGACTTTGGTGTTTTTATACATCACACCAACCGCGATGGCAGAAATAACACCACCAAAAATCAAACCCATAAACGGGCCGCGCGAACCGGCGGCTATCATGGCGGAAAAGGAGACGATGGCCGCTATTACATACCACGCGCGCAAAGCGTTGCGCTTGGTTTTAAACCAAAGCATGGCAATAAAGAAAAGTATGAAGAGTTGATAAGCTCCTTGATAAATGGGATTATCCAATAATCCTCCAACGCGGATGGTGGCCGGGAATTTTAGTAAGTTGGGAAATGGTTTTTGCAATAATGCCACAATACCCATGAATACACCCAAAACAATAAGATAGTTTAGTACATACTGCCATTGCTTCCAGGTTTTTAAGATGGCGGTTGCCATGGTGAGCCAGACAAAGAAATGCAATAAGGTAAAAAGGCCGTTCATGCGCTCTTGGTTTCCCCACCATGCTCGAAGCGGGTCGATGGCAAACACCATGGATAAAAACAGGGCAACAAAATAAGCAATAAAGGCAAAGTATAAAAACGATTTGCGGGGTCTGTATTGCGGTTCAACCCAAGCCAAAATTAGATATGCCGGAAAGGTTAAGCCGATTATTACCTGAAAAAATATCAGTTTCGAGAATACAAAAGGAAATATTACCACCGGTAAAAACATAAGGGGCATTAAAAGCCCGCCATAAATACCCGCATAAGCGATGTATTTGAGTATTTTAATAGCTTGAGTGCGTTGCATATGAAAAAAAGAGTACCATAAGAGTGTAGATATTTGTAGAGTGCATCTTCCGTGGTTTGTGTAGGGATAATCCCTTGTGGTTATCCGTACTTATCACTTCCTTTTAACCATTGGTTTGGGTTATAAATTATGTATTCTGCGATATTATCATAATCTTTCTCGTTATCAATGATTCGCTCGTAATAATTTTTTTGCCATAATTTACCTGGAAAGGGTAAGCATAATTTATTTTTAACCATTTTTATATATTCTCCGGTAGTTCTGGATTTAAAAGCACCGACTACATCTCCTAAAGTTTTATTAACCTCTGTGTAGGGATGACCCTTGCGGTGCCCCTCGCGGTCGAATGACGCAGTGGGGTGGTTATCCGTGCCAATTTCACCATTTCTCAGCTCAATTATCCCATGAATATGATTGGGCATGACAATAAATTCTTGTGGGATGACGCTTTCAAATTCTTTTTCGAGATTCTCCCAATTACGATAAAGCATGCACCCCGCCTCATTTAAAAACATGTATTGATTTTTTACTTCACCAAAATAATGCTTAAAACCATTTGTACAAATTGTTATGAAATAAAAACCGGATTCTGAATAATTGAAACCTTTTAGTCTTTTGGTTTTGCGATAGGGAAGTTTTTCCATATTGTTATGATAGCATGAACAGTTATAAAGCACGGATAACCACAAGGGATTATCCCTACGAAGATATGTACACATACAAAATCCCCCGCATTTCTGCGGGGGATTTTTGTATCCGGTCGGATGACCGGGTTTTCCCGGTCGGATGACCGGGTCGTCCGAGACGAATCCGGGACGCTGAACTTCTAATCCTTCATCTGACTTTGCTGTGCGTTAGCACGGCTGGGTTAGAGAGCGGGGTGTTAGTTGCTCAATGACTGGCTCTGTGTTAGATCCTCGACATAAGTGTCGTTGGTCCAATCACGAGAGGTCTGTGCTGCTGAGGAGTGTGGTACCTCAGAGTTGTCTGCCCAGACAAATGTACCTAGATTGTCTGCATAGCCATCTGGTGCGGCTGCAGTATCAAGGTTGAAGATACTGGTGCTTGTTGCAGCGAATACTCCAGATGCGCTGTTTACAAGATAACCTGTAACGATAGGCGAAGCAGGATCTGTGTAGAGGTTAGTTGTTACGTTGTTTCCTGTACCTGTGTAAGAAACTGATGCGCGGAGCGAGTAAACATTACCCGTGCCACCAACTGAATCTTCGTTGGTAAAGGATGCGACTACGTAAGCCTGGTTAACACCCGCTGGGATGCTACCTGCTTCGAGGTCGCCTGTGCTGGTACCGTTTACAATTGCAATGTCAGCTAGAGGGATCTGTGTGGATCCACGATAGAGACGGAAGTTTGCAAGTGCGGTAGCTGCTGTTTTGGAAACATTGAATACCATCTGTTTCAAAGCAACGTTACCTGCTGAGTCTGCACCAACCTGTACGCGATACAATTCACGTTCACCTGCGGAAAGCATGGTGTTCGAGAGTGTTTGCATTGTTACAACAGGTTTTGTCTTGCGGAGAACCATGGCATTGCCATCGGTTGCACCTTGAGCTGCGTATACACGTTCGCCGGATGCTTCACCAATGGTGCGCATGTTCAACGAAGCTGCGTAAGCAGCATCCCATTCACCGGTTGTGACAGCTTCGTCGATTCCGAGAGCTGGTGTCATGCCCGAGCGAGTTACGCCGGTCATTGCACCGTTTACAGACGATGAAGCCTGTACGGAAGCGAGTTTAGCCCAAACTTCGAAAGTGGCAGAGCCATCTTTAGGAACGGTGATGTTGTTTCCAACGAGGCTAACATCTACTGCACCGGTTGCACCGGCTGGTAGTACGCTAGCGCCTTTAACTGCACCTTCAGCCGCTACTGCAACCTGAGTGTAGTTAGAGTTGTCGCCGGAGATTGATTCTACACGAACTAGGTCAACAAGCATGTTTTCGTACTGTGCTGTTGCTTTGTAACGTGCCATCGGTACCCAAACATCTTTACCTGCTACAACGATAGTTGCGGCCGGGTGAGCATCTTGGGACACTGTGAGTGTACCCTTAGCCAAAATTGTTTGGAATACGGCTGTTGAACTGGATAACTGTGTTGTCTGTAAGGCTGTTGTGATGGTTGGGGTAAGTGTGTTTGCCTCATCATCTTGAGCTGTGATGCTTGTTGCACCAACAGTAACCTTATCATTTGGAGTAACAGTTGCAGCAGAGCTGAATGTTGCTTTTACAGTTAAGTTCTTGGTTGTTCCGGCTGGAATTTCGAGATTCATGTTAGTGATCTGAGCTTTGCCGGTTACTGTGTCAGGAGCCTGTGGAGTACCAACCAATGTGTCGCCATCATAGAGAGCGAGCTTGGTGATGCGTTGTGCACAATCCGCTGCGCTGTAAGTATTGTTGGCAATACTTGCTCTACAATCAAGAGTCATATTGGTGACTTTGATGTCGGATTGTGAACCTGCGTCGAGCGAGATGCCTACAACAGGTTTGTCTTGTGACTTCTTAACAACTGTTCCGGAAACCGGAGTGGAAGCTAAGTCTGCTGTGAGATCTGATTGCTTAACTGTTTGTGCATTACCAACTGTGTTGGCATTAGGAACGATCTTGGACAATGCCAAGCTTTCACCTGTGTCAACAACTTTTACGTCGCCATCCAAGAAAGCGAGCCAGGTTGCGCGGTATTGGTTGTTACCATCACCGTAGAATTCGTTAGCTGCATCCTCTGTATTGGAGAGATCTGCAACGATAGCGAGATTCATTGTTTCACCTGCATCGATGTTGAATGTATCGTTGAAGGTTAAGTTCTCAGTTGGTGAATTATTCATGCCTGTTAGTTCTTTTGGTCCCATTACAGTTGTACCTGTGTCCATATCCTTGATCTTGATATTGCGGAAGTACTTTGCACCGTTAGAACCAATGATTCTGTCTGTACCATTGACGCTAGCCAATGTTGTGCGCAAGTTGCGGATTTCGAGGTCGTTATCTGAGGAGGTCAAAGAGAACTCATAGAGAACAACACCCAATTTGCCTTTAGCAACTGAACCTGATGCCGGGCCATTGAAAGCGAATGTAAGGTTACCACCTTGTGTGGTTACTGTTACACCCTCAGCTGATGTGTCAAAAGCTGTGATATTAATAGCTGCACCCGAGTTGTAAACCGAGTCTACAGCCATAACGTCCGAGTTGTATTCGAGGTAAGTGATGATTGTGCGACCTGCACGACCGGATACATCTGCCTTAAGATCGAAAACGCGTGTGACGCCATTTGGTAGCAAGTAAGGAGTATCGAATGTTAATACGATTTGACCCTTAGCATTTACGCCAGCTACGGAAGCAACCTTTGTGGAACCCTGGAAGAGTTCGAAGTTTGCCAAGTCCGAGTTGTCGATGCCACCGCCTTGATACAATGCTACGCGATGTACGTAGATGTCGTTGGTGTTAGCTGTAAGTTTGAAGCTCGAGATAGGAGCTGCCTTTTGGCCGATAACCGGGTTTGCCGGTGCCGGGCCCGGTTGAACTGTAAGAGTACCAGCGGAAGCTGTTCCTACTACGAAGACGTTGCCACGTACTGGGAAGCTGCCCGAGATAGTACCTGAACCGGAGAGAACAACGGAAGCTGCATCCATGAGCTCGAAAGCGTGGTTGCCGCCGGTAGTAATTCCGCCACCAACAAAGTCAGCATAAACATAGTAAGACTTCATGCTGTTTGCAGCCAAAGTCTGGTTTAAGCTGTTGAATTCAACTGTGTTTGATGAGGAATTGACGGAGCGGCCTGTTGTAAGGCGGTTACCTTCCATGTCATACAAGTAGACATTTGCGAAATCGCTGGTTGAACCAACGCCTACGCGGTGGAAGTGTAAACCTTCAAGCATAGCACCTTGGGCACCAGCCTGAACGTTAACTTTGACCATAGGAACGCCCATGGCATTCTTAGGAATTGTTGCACCTGCCGGGGTGTCGGATGCTAGTGAGACTGTTACGTCGCCGCCAACTGCCTGTGTACCTGGGCAAGCTACATTCCAGAAGTTTGATTCAGCGCCTGTTACGTCTGCACCATCAGTATAAGTGATAGTGGTTTCGACAGCGTTGATCATGTTCCAGTGGTTTGCTGTGAAGCCCGCATCTGTGATCATGCGTTTCATGCCGTTCTCTACTACATAGCGGTTGCTATCGCCTGCATAGGTGATGAGCTGACCGTCAGGGTGAACATTGGATGAAATGGATGAACCGATTTCGTAGTTTACAAAGAAACTATCCGGGACATCAATTACGCGAGTTGCCCATGCATCGCCCCAAAGTGCCTTGGCGATTGCTTCGGATTCGATCCAATGCAATGTGCCGCATTTGGTGACAGCATAGGTTTTCGGATCGGTTGTAATTTTCACCAGTTTTGTACCTGGGCGAACTGTTACATTACCGCCGATTTGAATGGCTGCGAGTTCTGCATCTGTGATGGTTACTACAGACGAGAAATCGTTAAACCATGAGAAATATGTTTTCTCATTAGGGAATACGTAGCGCTTGCCATCTGTGTTGTAATAATACACAGCTGGTCCTGAAGCCTTGATCAAATCGCCAGCAGCGAGTGTGGCGGCTTGAGCTGTTACAGGGAACGCTAGTGCGCCTGCTCCAACGGACCAAAGAATGGTTGCGAAAGAGACAAACGTTGAAAAAGCTTTTCTTAACATAATAATCCTAGTGGATTTGCCTTTAAGGACAGTTTTACCTGTCCGGATGCAAGAGTCATCCTTGCGAATGATCTCTTGCGAATGTGATTAATGAAGAGTTCTGGCACATCTTCCCGAGTTTTAGGCTCGAGTTCGACCTTTGTAGATGGCCGTGGCGAGGATTTTGTGTCGCCGGGCTTTGGAGTTCGAGATCCCGTCTAGATTTGGGGACCCCGCACAAAGAGCTTTCAAGGCGGTTGCCGAGTTAGTACTTCGTACGATTCCCCCGCCCGTCAGGGCATCCGTCAGTTAAGACAGGTGACCTGTGACATGGGGGAATGAACCAATTAACAATTACCAATTATGAATTAAGAATTAACAATTATGAATTATTTATACTTACCCGACTGCTAGATACGAGATACGAGATACTACTTAGTTATGGCGCCGGGGTTGTGCCTGAGGTGGAACCGCTGGCGTTTACTGTTGTAGCGGGTGGATCGGTTGTGACAGGCTCCGGAGTTGTGGATGAGGTGGATGAGGTGGATGAGGTGTTTTCGGGTGGCGGATTATCTATTGCATCTTGCTCTGCTTGCTTGGTTTCCTCTTCTTGTTTAACCACACCTTCCTCGACGGTTTTTTGCGCGGCAAATGCTTGTTGAGTGCCAACCTTTATAAATGCTACCGCTTCATCCAAGTTTTTCTCGGCTACCATTTTATCGGCTTCGCTGAATGATTTGGCCGCGTCGCTTAATTGATCCATGGGCGTTTCTTCGACGGTATCATTTGTTACAGTGGATGTTGAGCTGGTGGCTATTACGGCATTGGTTGTGGTGGATGATTCTGTGAGGCCGGTTTTGGATGAAGTGGTGACCTCAACTTTTAAGCCGGTGGAATCGTTGATGGTTTTGGCTACTTTTTCGTTATGAGTTTTGAGTACGTTTATAACTTCTTCTTCGGTAACCAGTTCCGAGTTTTGATCGTGAGTATTAACCAGCAGCTCGATTGCTTTAATGGATGTATCTGATGCCGCGGCTTGAGCCTCGGAAACTTTGACAATTTCGGTTGCCGATAATTTGGATTTGGATTCTTGGAGATCGGCCATTACGGATGTTGTTTTTTCGTCTACGATGCGGGCGGCTTCTTTGGCTTTTTCGGGAGTGGCGGTGTTTTGTACTTCTTCCAATTGATTTTTAATTGTGTTCATGTCGCGCTTTAGCACACCCGCAGCTTCTATGATGCGCTCGGATTTATTGGCCAGCGGGCTATCGATTACTTGTTTCATTTCTGTAACACGGCGCTCTGTGAACTCTGTTTTTAACTTTACACGATCTTCGGGGGCTTTAATCATGGCTATACGGGCTTGTTCGGTTACCAGTTTTATACTGTAAAGGAGATCGCCCGGAAGAGCTTGCTCGGCGGCTGATACCGAAAAAAGCGAACCGCTAAAAAGAGCTATGATGATGGCCATCACTATTGCGGCCGGCGCGCGCATCCAACGGAAAGATATGACCGGTACAAAAATATTAAAACTACGGCTAATGGCTTTTTGAGCTTTGGCTGGTGCGGGCTGTGAGTTTTTTACTTGCATGAGCAGTGTTTGGCGCGTTTCGGCAACCCAAACAGCATCAGGCTTCATCTGCTTGGCCGCAGACCTGATGTTTCTGGTTCTTTTAAATAAATGATAACTGCTCATGTGTTATTTTTGCTCTTTTAAAGCCCGCATACCGCGATAATAGATTACGCGGATGTTGCCCGTGGATTTGCCAAGTATGCTGGCAATATCCCCAAAGCTTAAACCATCTATAAGGCGCAGTGCCAAAACATCCCGATACGAATCTTTTAGCTTATCCAGTTGCCCCAAGATGAGAGATAGCTCGGTACGAGCCTCCATGTAAGCACGCCCATGGCTGGCCTCGTGTATAGATGTAGACGTGTCATCAGCCTCAAACGTTACAACTTCCAAAGATTCCGTTTCTTTACGCGTTCTATAGAAGTCGGCTATTTGATTGCGGGCTATTTGATATAGATAGGCGCGGACGCTCTTAACTTTCTTTTGCGACTGTAAGTGTTGCCAAAATTTGGTGAATGTTTCGGCCGTGATATCTTCCGCGTCTTGTTTTCTGGGCAACTTTAAAATAACAAACCGATAAATGGCTGTTACGTATTTATCATATATCTTCGCAAATGCTTCAGGATCCTGCTTGACCTGAACGCGATAGAGAAGATATCTGTCTATGAGTTCGGTCATGGCAAAAATAATGTTGAGAAAAGCTGAGCTATTCGCTCAATTAACATAAAAAGGCTCTGTTAGATTGCCATAAAAACGGTTTTTTGTCGAGACCTACACTGAAATAACCAATAACCAATTATAACAATAACCAATAAATCACCAATTCTCAATAATCAATCATCATACATACGATTGGAAATTGGAATTTGATTATTGATTATTGATTGGATATTGGAGCTTGGTTATTGGTTATTTATTGGTAATTGGAGCTTGGTTATTGGTTATTTCAAGTTTTGTTATTGGTGATTTATTGATGATTGGAGCTTGGTTATTGGTTATTTATTGGTAATTGGAGCTTGGTTATTGGTTATTAACAGTAGTTTGTCTAATCTAGTGTTGACAAATTTATGAGATATTGCCATAATATACTTAATTACATGTCTAATATAACCAACCAAAATCCTATCCCTATACGACTGGGTGTATCGGAAGCAGCCAAGCTTTTTGGAGTTTCAGACAGAACAGTGCGCCGGGCCATTTCCCGCTCCGAGATCCGCTACATCGTTGTTCGCAACCGTTATCAAATCCACTTTGACTCTATGCTTAATTGGTCGCAAAAAAAGCCAAGGCTCCAAAAAAAGCGCGACCAAGAAGGGATGGGTCAATGGGTTTTAAAATGGAAAATAAATAATCCAAAATTTTCACCACGGCCACCGCAAGACCAAAAATAACCAAATCTCAAGAAGCAAGATACAAACAAATTCAAAATCTCAAATAATATAAATAAAAAAATTGCCAAGACACCTGATACAAACATCAAGTGGAAATGTAAACACCACCGGCTAGAAAGCCGGTGGCTTTTATCATGCGGACTTTCGTCCGCAAACACTGTTTTTAACTTATTGGATTATTAAGTAATAATTCAATTTAAATCTCCAAGGGGTCTGGGGGTAGCGTAACCGTGGTTGGTAAAAGAGATTAA
>JARGGJ010000032.1 GCA_029210915.1 Patescibacteria group bacterium | reverse complement strand
GTCGCGTGGTGACGAAGTCACTTTACGCGAGGCACGTAAAAAGCCGCCTATTTATCTAAGCGGCTTTTTACGTGGTGCGCGTACCTGGACTCGAACCAGGGACCCTCACAATGTCAATGTGATACTCTAACCAGCTGAGCTACACGCGCTAACATCTTTCTTCTATATTGATCCTTAATCATTTATCCTGAATCTAGATCGTAATTAAGTTATTGTACGAGTATAGAAAAAAGCCGTTCTTTTGTAAAGAGTATTGACATATGAGGTTTTTTGCCTCACAATGACCGCGGCCTTCATGTAAAAAGCCAAAATCGTACCTTGAAAGGGGGTAAACAGTGCAATCAGTACAGTCAATGGATAATAAAAAAGGGGGATTACCTATCGCCGACGATAGCGAAGTCTTCGATCTTTTTGACGAACTCGAAAAAGAGCGCTGCAGATACATTGGTGTACCTCAGAGCCACAGGCAAGGGGACTCTGCTTTGGATGATCTGATCTTTGTAGAAGACTCGGGGCCTCCTTCGGCAGAAGAGTTTTTCTTTGGCGATAGCGTGCTCGAAGATGATTCCAAGGAATCGTCATGACAAAAAGTCTCAAGAATCTCAAAATAACTTGGGATAAAAGCGGTACCAAACTTATTTTGTCACTAAGTGCCATGGGAATCTATCTTACATATCGAATGTCTCGCGATAAACTCGAGGCTGGGTTATTTCGTCTTGTTACCGGAGCCGGGAGAGTGAGATGATGGATAAGCAAGAAAGAGATGAACAAAGAGCGGCTTTAGCCAGGGTCAAAGAAATCAATCGCAAGTTGCTGGAGATCGCGACCAGAGTTGCAATAGTCGTCGATAAACGAAAGCACGAGCTAGGACGCATGCAACTCTACGGGCATATCGAGGGACCAAAATGACCGAAGAAAAACCCGGTACAGACCAGGTAACGGATGATGAGCAACTTGATGCCAAAAGGTCCGCTGAAATTCCTGCCGAATCCGCCGAAATGGCCCGCGCGTTCTGGTCGAGCTTGCAGGAGGATTGCAGGAAAAGAGCTCAAGCAAATGCCAAAACGGTAGCCAATGAGGCTCTGGCTGTAATTCACAAGATCACAGAGTGCGCCTCAGAATCTGTAAGAGAGTCTGCGGAGACGGCAGATAGATTAAGTATCCATGGAGTTATCCTTTACCCAGCCAATAAGACCTAGGAGATGGGATGACCACGAAAAATACAAAACAAATCATACTGGATACCCTGGCAAGTTTAGGTAAAGAGGAGGAAGATGAAAATCGATCTAAGCAAGATGATGATGCGATTCCTTCCGAAGATCAATCCAACATTGCTTGCCATGCCACTTATGAACAACTTCGAAATAGCGATTCCGAAGCGCGAGAGTCTGCAGAAGCTCTTGTCGAACCGGGATGGTCTCAGCCTCGCCTCCGCAAATACAATAGCTGTTTTCGCCGACCGGTTGGTACGGTCGGAACTCTTCGTAAAAAAGGTCGTTTGCGTTAAACTTGATGCATACTCAAAAACCCCACTTGGGGTTTTTTATTGTCTTGAACCATGATTCCCTCGATTAATAGATTAACTTGATTATTATTTTAATATCTCAAACAACCAATCAAACTTAAATATTATTTTCTATCATTCTTACATTATTCATCATTCACTCTTTATTATTCCTAATACTCGTAGTCCTGAGTTTATCGAAGGGCGAAGTAGGTTGTAATATGTTAACTAAATTATTACCACTAACTTTATTATCTATTATTTATTATTTGTAATTTATTATTTATTGTCTCCATTATCTCTTCAACCCCCAAGTAACACTGTTCCCCATCCCACAACATCGGAACTCCCATTTGATGCTCGGGAACTTGGCAATATTTTAAGCGTATAAAAAATTCTTTATATACCTCATCATCATTGTAAGCCTCTTTTTGTACTATCGTTATCTTATCATCAAGTCTTGCGTTCTCAATCTTAAACTTTACACTCTCACAATGCGAGCACCCCTCCGCCCAATACAAGATCACAGCCCCATCATTAGTCTCATCTACCAAACTCTCTTTTGTAATCTCCTGCGCCTCACTCGTCGGCGACAAGTTAACATCGGCCACAGGATTGCAACCGGCTGCGATCAAAGTCAGCGAAAGGAGTGTTAGTATCGCGAATGGTTTCATAGTGTTATTTATTGGTTCCTGAACCAAGTTCAGGAATACGTTTAATAGTGGTCGCGATAGCGGCGAGTAGAAAGAATTGTATCGCAAGGTCGTTCTTAAAGTAAGGCATGTCTACCATTCCATGAACTAAGATTACTACGAGAGGAATTAACCATACTAATTGGTCCATAGTCCTGGGTACATCGTCCTGGCTTCGATCGGAGCCAGGACCTAGGACCATGTACCTAGGACGAATTACCATTATAACCCAAGTCCCAATCAACCAAATAAACGAGAGTAATCCAAGCAGCCCGGTTTCAATCCAAAGCATCAAAAGAATATTATGTGGATGCGGAAAAGTTTCCATCCAAGTGGCTGTGTGATAGGGGAGAATCGCTGTTTTAAAACTCCGCAAACCCGTGCCAAGTATCGGATGATCCTTAATTATCTCAAACGACTCTTTCCAAATTATAACTCTAACCGAACTCGACCACTTTTTACTCGATACCAAACTATCCTCGATCGTAGATGGATGCAACTCAGTTCCATAAATCTGCCAAGCAACCAAACTCGCGCTCAAAACTCCCAGCACAGTCAAAACAATCCCAATCACCCGCGTCTTCTTATAAATAATAAGCGTCAAAACTACTCCAACCCCAAAAGCCAATATCCCGCCCATCGACTTAGCTAGTACTGTCGCAACAAGCGCCAGAGCCGACGCTGATCCATACATAAGCATCTGTAATGGCGACCCCATGTGGTCGCCAAGCCAAGTATCGATAAGTCGCATAAAACTCACAATCCCAAACGGCACAATAAACAACGAAAGCCCATTTGGATAACCAAAAATCCCAGTCGCGCGCCTCGCCACAGCTACATCCCACGGCGAAGGAATTCCCCACCCGGTTAAATACTGAAAGATTGCATAAACTCCAAGCAGGATTGTGACAACAGCGATGGATAAGAATAACCCCCTCCAAACCTCCCCCTTGTCATGGTGAGGCTTGTCTAGGGCGTCGTCTTGGACGTGGGACGATTGGGACGAGCGACGTAGGACGTTATTCAAAATAACAAACACCAAAACCGGCTCCAACATAAAAGCCCTCCAATGCCCAAAAGCCGCCAAACTATCTTGCGCTACAAACACAGCTATCAACGTTACAATCAGCCAAGCGATAAGCGGCCAAAACCAACTTCCGATTGATTGTCGCACGTCCCGCGTCGCACGTCCCGCGTCTTTTATGGCTTTGACGTAGGACGATTGGGACGTAGGACGTAGGACGTTTATCACCCAAACGAGTGTTAAAATTCCAAGATAGAGTTCTAATAGAGTGGTCGGCAACGGCCCAACATCAAAACGCACCACGTACAGTGGTAATGCGAGCGGAATCAACACAATCATCCAATCTAGTATTTTGTTTAGCATTGTTTGTAGTGTAGTGAAAAACGAACAATTACACAAATACCAAATTCTGTAGGGGTGATGCCCGCGTGCTCACCCCGGAAGAAAACAGGGTTTAAATTTTGATTAATAAAGCACGGGACGACCACATGGGGACTCATCCCTACAAGTTGTTTGACGTCAATCTTGTATCGTTAGACAATGTGGCTATGAAACGTCTCCTAAAATGGCTTTTAGCTTTAGCCGGCTTCGCGATTTTGTTTTACGCCTCCGCCAACCTTTGGGTCTGGCTTGTCTCGCGCAACTCCATCATCAAAATCTCAGATGCTAAGCCCGCCGACGCTGTCATCATCCTCGGTGCTTATGTCCGCCCGGATGGTGCACTTTCGTGGATCTTGAAAGATCGGCTCGACACAGGTCTCGAAGTTTACAACTCCGGCAAAGCGGAAAAGATAATCGTCACCGGCGATCACGGGCAAAAAGATTACAACGAAGTGCAAGCCATGAAAGATTATCTCCTAAATCACGAAGTCCCTGCCGAGGATATCTTTATGGATCACGCCGGCTTCGACACTTACGATAGCATCTACCGCGCCCGCGATATCTTTCAAGTAAAATCCGCCATCATAATCTCGCAAAACTTTCACCTTCCGCGTGCAGTTTACATCTCCAAACGCCTCGGTATTGAAACTCAAGGTGTGCAAGCTGAACTTTTTTATCCATGGTGGTACGCAAATACAATCCGCGATAGCATTGCCCGCGTCAAAGCTTACCTGGATGTCGAAATCCTAAAATCAAAACCCCGCTTTTTGGGCGAGGCTATTCCAATCACAGGCGATGGGAGAGTTACGCAGGATTAAATTGTCTTGAACCTTGATTCACTTGATTAACGGATTATCATGATTATAATTTTATACGAACTAACTGTAAAGATGTCGATCAAGATATAAATAATAATCCTGCTAATCTTTAAAAATCTTGGTAATCATGGTCAAAAATATAAATTAATAATCAAGTTAATCAAAATAATCGTGCGAATTAAGGCTCAGACAATGGCTCCACACTTTTTCTGGCGCTCAAAATCTCTCTAACCGTTTCTTTTGATATCGCGCCCGTCACAAAAATCATTACAGCATAAATTGCCATTCCGGAGATGATGGGAATAGGCAACCATAAATTTCGAAGAGGCATAATCGCAAGGCCCATCACAAGCGACGCAAAAACAATTTTAGCAATCGTCATCAAAGAAAAAATATTAGGCGCCGATCTGTAAGCGAACCAAGTCGCAGCCAGCGCAATCGCCGTCTCCGAGAAAACGGTGAGCCAGGCCGCGGCCCACATCCCGTAAGGCGGAATAAAAATTATATACAAAATCACAGTCACCACCGCAACCACAAAATAAGAGGGGAGCATGGCTTTTTGTTTATCTATGGCCACAACCACATGCGATGAAATTGTCCCAAAATAAATCATAAACGTTGCCAAAGAGAGAATCTTCAAAATATCTCCCGACAATGCAAACTCCTCACCTGATATAAAGATAATTGCTTGCGTGCCCAAAACCAAAACTCCAACCACAAGCGGAACCGCAAACAACAGCATCGCCGAGTAGGATTGCCGTAATAACTCGGCAAATCTATCTTTATTCTTTTTTGCCCACGCGTGCGCCATAAGAGGCAACATAATGCCGGCCAGCATAAAAGGAAAAGTCACCAATATCTCGAGGACTCTGTACCCCGCGCTATAGATACCAACTTCACTCGCCGGCTTAACCAGAGATAAGATAAACGCATCGGATTTAAAATAAACAAGGTTAAAAAAGATAGAGATCCCGATTGGCCAAGATCGGCTTAGCAATTCCTTCCAAAACTTAGGATCCCAATTCCAGGCAAAACTGGCATATTTCCTGGCAATCCACCAATTGATCACAAAATTAACCACGCTCCCAACCGATACAAAAACCACTATCGTAAAAAGTCCCGATTTCATGTAAACCGCAAGAATAAGCCCAACTAATAAAACCGCTCTTCCTACAACCTCGGCAATCGCCACAACATGCATCTTTAAATGCCTTTGTTGCACTCCAATAACAACTTGGTTCAACGTCGCCGCAAAAAAACTAATCCATAATGCAAACATTATCAATTTAACCTCAAAAGCATAAGGGAATAAAAGCCCAATAAATGGCGCAATTCCCAATAGAACAAAAGCGGTAACAATTCTGAATGTCATTGTTGCGCTAACCGCTCTTTTCTCATACTTCTCATCTCCGCGATGCTCACCCAACATCTGCACTATCATTACGTTGATTCCCAAGTCCAGTAAAATTGCAAAGATTTGAAAAAAAGCGTTAGCCGTGGAATAATAACCAAAGCCGACCTGCCCCAAATACCTTGTCATGAGTGCGATTATAATAACTCCAAACAAGGTTGATACGATTTTCCCTACAGCTTGCGCGCCCGTATTCCAGGCAATGGCTCGTGTTGTGCTCATGGCACCCATTTTCCCACAAATCAGCCAAAAGGTACAACATCGATCAGGGGGCACGATTGTACCGGGCACTAAGTGACTTTGCATTAAATTAGAAAAATCAACTATCCACCCTCATTAAACAATTGACGTTGGTCGTTCAGTGGGTTCGTACGTTATGACTTTAGGACGTTATGACGTTATGACTTGTGCTGTTTGACATTTGACGTCTGTAACCATATGCCAGATACAAATTCACACAGCGCATCTGATGAAATCGTTTTACGCGGCCGCGAAGAGCGCGCGCAAAAACGCGCTCAAGGCTTAGATCCAACAGAAGAAATCCCAAAGCTGAGTTTAACCACAAAAACGCAAAAAGAAACCCGCGAACAATATTTGCGTCGCTGTTCCGAGCATAAAATTCCCCGTAAATTCGCCGGCTAACCGCGCTTTTTTAAGTATTGAAAGTCACCTAATAACTCTTGCGTATTAATGTATGCAGTCTGGCCTGTACCTACGGAGTGCGGCGCGCGTTCATCTATCTTGATGCACAACCGCGGGGCTCGGTATACGCCTCCTCTCTAGGGCAGGCTGTGGCTGAAAAATCCTCTCATGGAGGATTTTTATTGTATTAACGCTTGTGCTAAAATTCTAATGTATGTCAAATCCATTTGAAGTAGGGTATACAAGTTTAAGTAGAAATAAACCTCTATTAACAGACAATGAAAAGAAAAGAAATGCATTTAGATTATTACAATCTAAATGGTACGACATGGGTAAAATTACAGAAGAAGAGCTTGAAGATGCGGGTTTGTCTCTAGATACTGAAAAAATGGAAGTTATCAGGGGTAAAAAGAAAAAATTTGCTTTTGAATATACAGAGTCTTCGCCATACGGTGAGGTTTTGGTTGCTGAAGGCATTGATAAAAGGGGAATGACTCGAGGAAGGTATTCTTGGCTAGGCAAAGATGTTGTCGCGGTATTAGCAAATGAGCAGGATGATTATTTAAACGGTACAGATATAATTGCAATGTTCGAAGATCCGGATAAACGTAGGGGGTATCCAATGGCCATAGACGTAACTGTTGGCGAGACACAGGCAAGAGAAAAATTAGAAAAAAGCATATTTGATGTTGAGAAATTTAAGAAATTAGAAAGTTTTGGTGGAATGAGGGAGTTGGTATGGGTAAATATTCCTGCTGCAGATATTGATGAACCTGAAGATGGTTTGATTAAAGCCCCCCATGTTGTTTTGTATCTTCCAAAAAGAATTGTGGAGGAGGTGCAGAGCGATCAAACTTCATTAGAGCGTATAAAAGATTTAATGCATGAATCGGCTGGTTTTGTAAGAGATCAGGCAATAGCGCAATTGGAAATAAAAAGTTTGATTATTTTGAAAAGACTAGAATCAAGTGGAAAAAACTATGAATGGACTGATTCTCCGGTTTCGCACGAGGAACTATTAAATTTATTATTTGATCTTGATACTTATAATGGACTAGATTTACTTAAAAGTGATACCTTGCTGGTCACAAGAGAGCTATTAAAACGCATGTATGATAATTATGTAAGTTCTGGGGTATATAGTCCCGAATTCGAAAAACAAATGAAATTGTATATGGTTAGTATGTTTTCAGAATCATTTCCGCTTAAATAAAAAAAGAACTCCCTAACTTACTGGGAGTTTTTTGATACATAAATCTTGTAGAGATCTCCTACGTTGGAATTGTCCATCTTGGGCCAATGTGTCCTGATGATGGCAATTGTTAGGTCATCGCTTTCATCTTGTGTCATATTAGACCGTTTTACAGCTAATGCATGGGGATTATTGAGAGATGGAACCAGAACTTGCCGGTTTGTATCACGGTATAGCATGGAGTGGTTATGATCTATCGGGAGTAGGAAAGGGTGAGTTTTTTGAAAAGTGCATTCTATCCAAGCGTGAAATTTATTACCTAACATTAGCTTCTCCGCTTTGTTTTAAGGATTCTGTATTTAACACCTTATTAAGCCATGTGTCAAGTATCCCGTAATCACCAAGAAAGGTTGTACAGAGTAATTAACAAAAATTAGTTCATTACAAAATTCGCTAAACATAGTCAAAAAACCACTTTTACACATTGACGCTAAATGCCCCCGCGGATACAATGATTATGTTGGAGTTTTAGGTTCAAAAGAAAATATAAAATAAATTATATGTTACAAAATAGGAGGTTTTTCAAATCGGCATTGCAATCGTTTACTCGGGCAATCGGGATGAGCGTTGCTTTGCTTTTTTTCTTATCGCTCGCCCAAGTTTCACAAGCTGTAACAATCGTACAGTCATCAACAGTCGAGCTAAAACCGGGCGAAACAAAAAAGCTTTTTGTTTCACTGGAAAACAAAACCGGTTACACCTGGTACGGCGGTGTAAACAAAACCTCTCTTTACTTGTATGGCGATTCAACCGTTTTCAAGCACACCGGTTGGCCAAAGAATGATCTTGCTGCCCCAATAGACCAATCATCCGTTGCGCCGGGTCAAATCGCTTCCGCTTCTTATTATGTAACCGCGCCAAGTGCGCCCGGCACCTACACGGAAATGTTTTTAATGGGAGATGGTACAACATGGCACAAGAATTCGGTTATTCAGATAACTTTTAAAGTCAGCGCTTCAACTCAGTCCACCACCGCGCCGCCTTCAAACTCACAAACCACAACACCTACCGCCAACCCATCACAACCCTCACCGGCTTCTTCGGCCGGCTTAGCCAGTACAAAATATTATTTTGCCGAAGTTACGTATAGGGGAGGCTCCGAGTGGCAAGTGGATCCGGGGGCACATTTTACGGTTAATGTTAAAATCAAAAATCGCGGTCAAAGAACTTGGCTCCGCGAGGGAGCCGGTGCCGTGGCAATTATCAATAATAAAGAAAAAAGCCCATTTTGGGATGGCTCTTGGTACGGCAACCGCTTAGCGGCGCTTCAAACCGAATCCTCGGTTTCCGGCGGGCAAGAGGCTACCTTCAAAATACAACTCCGAGCGCCAAACGTACCCGGCAGTTACAGTGAAACATTCGAGCTTTACGTAGATGGTATTAGCCGTATTTCAGGATCTGCCTTCAGCCTTCCCATCCGTGTCCGCATGCCCGACGAATTCGTTTTAAATAACAACAATGGCAATAGCCCCGATCCATCTTCAACATCTGGAAGTTACGACGGCCAAGTATTGCTTGAGCCACGCGGACCTTTTAATGTATCCGGCGATTCAATAATCACTCTAAACTATGGTGTTAAAAATATTGGCACCGCAGTTTGGAACAATGAAACAATCAAACTTAAAGAAGTAGTTCCCAATTTAAGCGGAAATCTTTCCACCGTTAAACACAGTTCTTGGCCTTCTTCCGTAACAGCTTTGCAAAAATCCAACATAACCGAACCGGGCCACTTGAATATTTTAAGCTTTAACATCAAAGCTCCCGCAAAATCCGGTAACTACACTGTTCGCTTTGCCCTAGAGGCGGATGGCAACGAGGTGGAATATTTTGATATCCCGGTTACTGTTACTGCGGATGGTTATATAGAGTCCGCGCCTACCACCCCCACATATCCAACCACGCCAACTTCACCAAACATCAGTTATCCAAGCAACCTCCCGCCCGAACCGATTATTCGCGTAGGAATATACGCCACAATTGATGATACCCTAATGGTAGCCGGTGTTAGTACCGGGTTCTCGCTCATGCAAAATGGCAATGCGATTTGTACTTTTAACCATGGCGAAGAGGCTAAAGTTGTTTACGATCGAGCTAGTGGAGTTTACAAGGCATCCGGTCCGCGTTGCCAAACACAATCTACAAATTACTTCGTTGCTGTAGCACCCGATGGCATCTCGCCTCTGGAGGTAACGGATTTTTCGCGCCCTGTTTCTTGGCTCCCGGGCGCAAACGATAACAAATTCCGCGGTAAACTCGAGTTGCGCTACACTCCTGCCACCGATAAAGTCTGGCTCATCAACGAACTGCCTATCGAATGGTACTTAAAAGGAATTGCCGAAACCTCGGAACTGTCTCCGATCGAATTTCACAAAACACTCCTCATAGCCGCTCGTACATACGCCATGTATCACATAGAACGCGCTACCAAACATGCCAACGAATACTACATTGTCGATGCCAAATACGATCAGGTTTACCGTGGCTACGGGCAAGAGGCACGCAGTCCCACCATCGCACGTGCCATAGATGAAACTCGGGGCATAGTAGTCTCCTACGATGGCAAAATCGCCATCACTCCATACTTCTCGCGTTCCGATGGCAGAACCCGCGATTGGAGCGAGGTTTGGTACGGTCAAGTAGCTTGGTGCAAAGGCGTTCCGGTTCCACAAGATAATGGCAAAACCCTTTGGGGTCACGGAGTTGGCATGTCGGCAAGCGGTGCCTTAACCATGGCCGCACGTGAAGGCAAATCTTATGATTACATCCTTAAATATTTCTACACAGGCATAGATCTTAAACCATGGTACAAATAAAGAATCATTCTAAAGAACAACATAAAAATCGAAGTAACAGCACTTCGATTTTTTAAACCGTAAGAAAATTAAAAAATGTATACAATTAAATATTTACTACACTAAGGCAAATTATCATCAATATCATAATTAAGTATCATTTTTTAACAATACAAAAAATCGATAATATATTATAGTATTACCCGATACCTTAAAAAGAATCAAAACGCACCTTCAACAACAGAACTAACATAGCAACATCACAGTGGGGGGAGTCATGAGTAAAGGAATCAATAACAGCAGTCTTTTAGCCGTAAAGGATAATGGAGTTCGTGTACCTGACGGCACCATACTTTTGCTTGTAAGGCATTTTGAGACCTGGTGGAATTATAAAAAATGCTCCGCAATATACGGCAAGCAACCAATGCCCGCCCGAACCGACGATGATTGCGATTCCTCGTTATCATCCATAGGCCGTATACAAGCGGTCTTAACCGGTTGGTGGCTCAGCAAAAGCTTTCAAGAAATTACCGGTAAACAACCTTGGATAATGTGCTTCTTAGCAGGTCAAGGCGCTCCGGCCAATCATGGGTTTGCATGAAAAAGCTTTGGGATGTTCACGCCGGTCTTCACACCGAGCAAATCCCCGAGCTCACAGAAATCAAACATTTATCAGATATCTCGCAAGGGCAGATTTCTGTCACTTTGCAAGACTTGGCGTCGGAGGCGGCAGAACTGTACAAAGATCTCCCTGATGATGAGCGCAGGGTAAAAATGCATGAGTACCTGGTTACACAAATGGTTGCCAGGGGAGCCGGCGAACAAGCCATAGATCATGCGCTTAAAACTCCAAAAATTGATATCTTAAACAGACGTAAACATCCAGAGGGTGAGAGCTACCGTGAAAAGCACAAGAGTTTGGAGTATTTTTTACGACATTATATTGAACTGCTAAATGGCAAACAAGGTACCGCTTCTTTGGCCGTCACCCATGGCCGTACCTACATTGCCATAAGGCAATGGTTAGAGAATTTTTCCGATGACATGGCCAGAATTCTGCAAAAAGCGGAAGGCCCGCCATTCCCTCCTCATGGAAGTATGACTTTCTACAAAGAGGAGGGCGGGATACTGGTACGGCAAGGAAGCTGTTATATTCTTGCCGAGGGTCTAAACGTAAGCGAATCACACCCCAGATTGCTGGATTTTGTAGAAATGCCCGGCTTAACACCGCAAAAGTTCGAAAAGATCTGCCGTATAGCCGGGGTAAAAGTAAAATCACCCATCTTGCAGATTCCCAAAAGAAACGAAGTGGGCAAGATGTCTCATATAAGTTACGAGAAAGAATCATCAATCCCACCTGCCATGCCCGAGTCCGGCCCATGGGCGCTAACACCAACACCGCCACTGCCAAAAGTTGGTTAAAAAATATGAGGTTGCTAATGTTTTGTAAAAGTTCTCTCCCCTTATTGGGGAGCTTTTTTTATTAACCAGATAAACCACAGGCGTTAGCCGGTGTGTGCCTTGTCATACGACCGGGTAAACTATTTAATAGCGTAGCTCGTGGGGAAGTTGCGAAGCGTCACAATTCTACAAACTATCTCTATTTATCCTAGTATCTTCTTCGTAATGATGGTTTTGCCTTCGGCGACTCACTTTTGACAGCAAAAGTAAGCAAAACTGCTGGGGTCCGCGATGCCCTCTCA
>JARGGJ010000031.1 GCA_029210915.1 Patescibacteria group bacterium | reverse complement strand
AAACCCTGAACTACGAACCGCCCATCAATTTTCATTATCTTAATCATAATTTGTTACCGATGTACCCTTCAAGTACATAGTATTGACATTTCTCGAAAAATTTACTAGGTTTAGATATCATTCACAATTAAAAAAGGAGGCCGTGATGGACACTTTAAAAGAGCTTCGAGCATTGTGCGAATGCAAAAACCTTCCGCAAGCTAACATTTCGATAGTAGAAAAAGCCATCCGTCAATATCAAAGTTTAAAAGGCAGAGATTTCACAGCTTCTAATTTGGATAAAACCGCGGATGATTTCTCGAATCTTGCGTACGAAATTGAAAAGCTGGAATGGCCAGTACCCTTGGAAACCAAGATAACGGATATCATTTCAAGCTTAAGGCAAATATCCTTTAGTCTCAAAGCCGCCATGGGAGCGAAGCTCGCATTGCGCTTGAAGTAGAAAAACTCAAGCACAAAAAATCTCAACTTAACCCGCGCTCTGCGGGTTTTTCTTTACCTTGATTTTCAGGATTACGAACCGATTTACAGGATTGCTTAAATAACTTGAAAAGCCCCCTTTCTGAAAGCGAAGCTCAGCTCAGCTGATGGGGGAAGCAAAGGGGGAATGTTACTCACTCGTCTCAACTCACTTCTTCAACATTGACCGACCTCACAATCCAACTAAACTTATCAATCCCGTCCCTCCGCGGGTTATTTTTATACAAAAAAGAGTGAAAGCAAGAACCTATGTTACGCATATCGCGATAGCACGGAAAGACATAAAATCTATCCCTACGTAAATCGTAGTTCGTGGTTCGAGGTTCGTCGAGCTGAGCACGATTCGAAATTCTTTATTCGATATTGATGATTGGAAGTTTGGTAATTGATTATTAATTGGAGATTGGAATTTGGTGATTGGTTATTGAGAGCTATTATATGTTATAATAGCGATATGATGCAGCGCTCCGGGGCACTCGCGCGATTGATATTTGTCGACCTCATCGGCAGTGTTATTTGGTTTCCTATTTGGTGGTACACAAAAGGCCTCACAAAATTCATTAGCTGGTGCTACGAGGGGCTTCTTTATCGTTACAAACAATACGCCTTCAGTGTCTGGATAAAAAACTTTTTTGTACCCATGTACGCCCAATATGATTGGGTCGGGCGGCTTATCAGCGTTGGCATGCGCATTGCCGTGATCCTTGGTCGGGGGGTCGCTCTTGTAATAGAAGCTTTTGCATATTTGTTTTTAGTGCTTTGTTGGTGCGCAATTCCACCGTTGGCGCTTATGATGGCTCTGCAAAACATTTACGCCGGTATTTTGTAATATGGCAGATTCCCAATTCCCTCAAGTTCCCGAAGCCATAGTCTGCAGTTCTTGCGGAGCAGATCCGCGTGCTTCCGCCTCATGCAATCAATGCAAAGGCGCCGGCATCGGTATCCCCGCGGATGATGGTTTTTTAGTTTGGAACACAATCGTCGACGAAATCACAATCGCAATCCGCAAACTCCGTATCAAAGCCAACGCCATATTTCATCTCGCGATACTATCGGTTATTATCGTTTTTGTTGCCTTATTCTTGGTATTCACAATCCGCGATTTCAAATTTTCCGATGTCCAAACTTTAGCATTCTGGACAAGTGGATATTGGTTCGTAACTCTTTTTTACTTTGCTGTTGTGGTCGGTGCTTTCTTTATTTTTCGACTTAGTGAGTTTACGGCGCCGGCTAAGACTCTACCGGGTTATCTTCCGTCGTCCCACGTCGCGCGTCCTACGTCCCACGTAGAGAATAAGATACAAAAAGCGATAGAGGTGATGCCTTATTTTTCGCCGGAGGCCATTGAAATCGTAGAATCCGCGTATCGCCTGGCCAAAGAGCTTCAAGTTGTCGAAATCACACCCGAAATTCTGTTTGCCTCAGTTCTTACTAATCGTTCCGGTGGAATCTTTATGGCACGCCTTGGCATGAGCTTTGATACTGTAAAAGAGCCACTTGTCCGCTTGATAATGACAGGTACAACCGGTAAACCGCCCATCAATTTCTCTCGCGAAGCAAAACGAACTTTGGCTGCCGCTTATGATTTTGCTAATCGCACCAATCGCAAATACGTCACCTCCATGGAGATCTTCTTGCAGTCATTTTTGGAAAGCGAAAAACTCCAAGATTTAATCGACCGCGTTGGCTATCCCAAATCAGATATAGTTCATGTTGCCGAATGGGTTTTATTACAAGATCGATTACGTGAAGATCAAAACCGTTTTGCGGAGTTGGCACGGCTCAAACCAAAATCCGCCATGAACCGCGCCATGACCGCAATTCAAACATCTCTTTTGGATCACTTTAGCGAAGATTTGACTCTTTTGGCTCGCCAAGGATATTTACCGCCCATGATCGGTAATGAAAAAGTAATGGATGGCCTTATGCGCGCAATCGAAAGCGGCCAAGGTTCGGTTGTGCTGGTTGGCGATCAAGGTGTGGGTAAAGCTGCAATTGTTGAACAGCTCGCGAGGTTGATGGTAGAGGAACGCGTTCCCGAAGTCTTATTTGATAAACGCATAGTTTCCGTGAACCTCGCTCAAGTAGTTGCCGCCGGAGATTCGGGCCTCGCAGCCGAGCGTTTAATCTCTATGCTTCAAGAAGTCGCTATCTCCGGCAATATTGTACTGGCACTCTATGGAATCGAGGCTTTGGTTGGTGGCGCGGCCGGCCCCATGGATCTGGCGGAAACTTTTGCCAGCGAAATCGAAAAAGCCCGTTTCCCTGTAATCGCCACAACATCACCGGAAGCTTGGACGCAATATCTCGAGCGCCGACGCCTTGGCAAAATTATGGTTAAAGTTGATGTACCGCACCCCGATGCCGAACAAGTCATCAAAGTTCTTATGGCCAAGTCCGGAGGCATTGAATATAAAAATCGCGTATTCATCTCTTACGGAGCCTTGGAAAAAGCTACAACTCTCTCGATCCGCTACTTGCACGATGTCGCACCCCCGCAAAACGCGCTAAATGTTCTCCGCGAAGCATCGGTTTTAGCCCGCAAGACACGCGAAGAGCGCACGATTGTAACTGCGGATGATGTAGCCAAGGTTGTTCACGATAAAACCAGTATTCCCGTGGAGATGGTAACTCAAGAAGAGTCGGGCAAGCTCATGAACTTGGAAGATCATATGCACGGCCGTATAGTCGGCCAGGATGAGGCTGTAGTAGCTGTCGCCAGAGCAATCAGACGTGCCAGAGCGGAACTTCGCGAAGGTAAACGTCCAATCGCCAACTTCTTATTCCTGGGCCCAACCGGTGTCGGTAAAACCGAAACGGCAAAAACTTTAGCATCCGAATATTTTGGCGATGAAAACGCCATGGTACGCCTCGACATGTCCGAGTATCAAGATCAATCCTCAATCGGCCGTATGATCGGAATCCCGGGCGACGAGCGCGGAGGTTTGCTTACGGAAGCCGTCCGCAAGCGCCCGTTCACAATCGTGCTTTTGGATGAAATCGAAAAAGCTAATCCCGATATTCTTACCCTATTCCTCCAAGTCATGGACGATGGCCGACTCACGGACAGTGTTGGCAGAACTATCGATTTTACAAACACAATCGTCATCATGACCTCCAATGCCGGCACGTCCTACATCCAAAGCGCAGTCGCGGATGGTGAATCAATGGATAAAATAAAAACCAATTTGCTCGAACGTGAACTTAAATCCTATTTCCGACCCGAATTCTTGAATCGTTTTGATGGCATCATTGTTTACAAGCCGCTAACTCGCGACGAAGTGGTTCAAATCGCTTGGCTTATGCTTGGCAGTATTTCAAGGACATTGGAAGCAAAAGGCATGAATTTTCGTGCCGAGGATCAGGCTGTGGAGGATTTGGCGGATGCCGGCTTTGACCCGGCTTTTGGTGCCCGCCCCATGCGCCGGGTTATCCAAGATCGTGTCGAAACTCCACTCGCAGATATCCTCCTAAAAGGCGAAGTTGCCAGGCACGATACGGTGGTGTTGAATGATGATGGGGAACTTACCGTCGAGAAGGCGGAGAATCTTTACTAGCAAGTACGTTCATAACGTTTATAACGTTCATAACGAGTTAATGCTGTCCGCTAAGTAACTACTAAACTCGTTACAAACGTTATAAACGTTATAAACGATATCGAAATTATGCCCTGGCAAGAACTTGTGCTGTATGCGGTGTTTGTCTTCACGGTAACCGGCGTTGCTTCTTTTTTATTTAGCAAAATATCCCTCAAACTAGCCGTCAAATATCAAGTTCTGGATGTTCCCAAAAGTGCGCGCAAAATCCAAACGCATGCAATCCCTTTGCTGGGCGGATTGGGTATCGGTATCACATTGCTACTTGCGGTCACCGGTTTTATCCTTTTCTCCAACCTCTGGGTGGGTAAAATAAACGCAATTCAACTAATCGGCTTTGCCCTGGGAGTAGTCATCTTGATAATAGGCGGAATCATCGATGATAAATACGATCTTAAAGCTTGGAAGAGTATTCTCTTTCCCATCCTCGCCGCAATTATCGTCGTAATCACGGGTACAAGTATCATCCATGTAACCGATCCAACCAATTCCGCGCCGTTATTTCTTAACTGGTGGCACTTATCCATCGGTGCATGGAATCTCTCGCTTCCCAATGACCTGTTAACCGTGATCTGGCTTATAGTCGCCATTTACGCCACAAAAATCACAGATGGTTTGGATGGTTTAGTCTCGGGTATCGCCATTATCGGCGCATCCATGGTTGGCCTACTCTCCGCGATGCCAACTTTTTATCAACCATCAACAACAATGCTTTCTGCCATGGTCGCCGGCTCTTTTGCGGGTTTCCTGCCAAACAACCGTCACCCGGCCAAGCAATACTTGGGAGAAGCGGGGAGTACGCTTGCAGGTTTTTGCTTGGGTTTCCTGGCCATCGTTTCCAGCGCCAAACTCGCCATCGCTCTCGCTGTACTTGCTATTCCTATCGCTGACATTGGTTTTGTAGTTCTCCGCCGCATGCTAAATCACAGACCATGGTTCAAGGGTGATAGTTCTCACCTGCATTTCCGTTTGCTCGCGGCAGGCATGCCTCATCGCCGTGCCGTCCATCTTTTTTGGCTTGTATCCGCGTCAGCCGGTTTCGCCGCCCTCTTTTTACAAACTCGCGGCAAATTATTCCTTGTCTTCATCCTTATAATAACCACACTTCTTATTTCCTGGATGGCTGATCGTGCAATCCAGCGTCGTCTACCTAAACCGAAAAATGAAACCAATTGATTTAAAAACTCATTGCTTAACCTGTAACAAACGTTACATAATTTTGCTGATCATCTTTACGGTGATCATTTTGGCATTCATGGTAATAGCGCCAATCGCAACCGTCTCTTTTCACAATAACAATCCAACTTGGTCTGATACTTTCTTAAAACCAACCAAACAAATCATCGTCGATGTCACCGAGCTCAAAGTAGCAATAGCTCAAACACCCGAAGAAATTACTCAAGGCCTCTCCGGCAGATCGGGGCTCGCAGACGATGAGGGTTTACTTTTTATATTTGATGATTCCGCAGAACGCACATTCTGGATGAAAGACATGCTCTTCAATATCGACATGATCTTCATAGAGGATGGTAAAATCGTCGATATCGCCAAAAACATGCCCAAACCAAAACCTTGGGATTGGCCAGCTACTTATACATCAAAAAGCCCCGCAGATATGGTCCTCGAGGTGAAAGCGGGTTTATCGGAGCGGAATGGTTGGATCATAGGTGACTCAATAAACTATCAGAACTGATCAAAAGTTCATAAAGTTCATAAAGTTCATAAAGTTTATAAAGGGGGTCGGTTCGGCTTGATAGACTTTTAGCATAATAGACTTTTTGGACTTTTTTGCCGTAATTTTAGCCAAAATAGCCTCTTTTAACGTAGGACGAGCGACTTAGGACGAGCGACGATGTCGCGATTTGACATTTCGCTTAACTTCGTCTAATATAGGCGCATTATGTTTGCAGTAATCGCTACAGGCGGAAAACAATATATCGCCAAAGAAGGGGAAACCCTTAAGATCGAAAAGCTTCCCGGTGAAAAGGGGGATGCTGTTAATTTCGATAAAGTACTTCTAATTGCCGAGGATGATGGCTCGAATGTGGAAGTTGGTACACCAAATTTGGATAAAAAAGTAACAGCCGAAATTGTCGAAAGCGGACAAAGCAAAAAAGTGATGACCGTTAAATACAAGAACAAAACCGGCTACAAAAAACGCATTGGCCACCGCCAAGAGTTCACCAAAGTAAAAATCACAAAAATTGGAGCTTAGCTCCAATTTTTAAATTACAAATAATAAATAACAAATAATAAAGAACCCGAAATAACCGGGTTTTTAAAATAAAATAAATTCTTCCTCTCGCTTTATTATTTATTATTTGTAATTTATTAATTATGTAGTCAGTTTTTCCGACGATTTAAGTAAGCATCACTAATCGTCGCTTCGTCAGCATACTCAATTTGCGCTCCTGTTGGGATTCCCCGCGCCAGCCGTGAGACTGGTACGTTTAGCGCACTCAACTGTCTTGTTAAATAAAGCGCTGTAGTATCACCTAAAACATCAGGATCAAGCGCCAGTACAACCTCTTTGATCTCAGGGTTGTTATTTTTTATTCTATTCACCAATCTCGCCACGCTCAGATGCTCCGCCGTCTTTCCTTCAACCGGATCTATCAAACCTCCTAGTACGTGATATTTGCCTCTATAAACCGAAGCATCCTCCATAACTCGAATATCCTGGCTATGTGCCACAACACAAAGTAAACTCGCATCACGAGCCGGGTCGGCGCAAACCGAGCAGGGCGATTCATCCGTCCACATTCCACAAACCTCACAAGTCTTAATCTGCTCCGCTAAGCGAGTCGCTACATCCGCAAACTGATTAATTAGAGGCTTTGGTTGCCCCGCCAGCCAATATGCGTACCTCAAAGCCGCCCTGGGCCCAACCCCGGGCAATCTATCAAACATCTTAGCCAAATCATCAATACTGCGGGGGACTAACATATAATCAAAAGTAAAAAGTCTTAACGTCTTAACGTCTTAACGTAGCTCCGTTATGACGTTTCCCTTTATGACGTTATGACTTCTGTTATTTTTGTCCCATCATCCCCTGGATATCTTGCGCCAAGTCCAGTCCGCCCATTTCTTTCATCTTGGTGACCATTTCTTTTTGCAGTTTTTCCATGGCATTGTTTACAGCTTCTTTTGCGTATCCTTCGAGCTTAGCCTTGTCATTCATCACTTCATCGGCAAACTCAAACTTAACAACGCGTTGGTTGCCATTCATTGTCACTTTTACTTTACCCCAACCGGCCTCGCCCTCAATCTGAACTTCATCCAAATCCTTCTGCATTTGCTTAGCACGGCTCCTAACATCTTGAAATTGTTTTAACTTGTTGAACATAAAACTTGTAATTACCAATAACCAAATTCCAATTTCCAATGATTGAAGCCTTCGGCTATTTATTTTATTAACTTAATAGCTTTAAATGCGTGGCTTAAATGGTTATTTGGTAATTGATTGTTAATTGATTATTGGAATTTGGTTATTGGTTATTTAAGTAGTGTTAGTGTAGCAATTCACCACTTTTTGGCAAGTTTATCCACCACCTGGCGGGGGAGTGTTTGTAACAGGTCGTCTTTTAAATTTTTAGTCATTTTAGCTTTAAATTGAAGTTTTTTAGGTAATAGGATTGACAAAATGGCTAAAATATGCTATATTATCGAGTTCAAAATTGGAACAGAACCTCAACAAAGGATATATCATGTTTTGCGATCCACAGGCTCTCATCGAAACCAAGGGGCTCAAGACCGAGGCCATTCTCTGCGCCCTCTTCAACGCCGCCAGCAAAGTGGGGTTGGGCAACAAGAACCCGGGCCCCAGTATGATCACATTGGAAGAGGCGGAGGAGATGCTCATGTCGCGCTCGGGGTTTTATCTCGAGTATGAACATGGCAAGCGACTCAAGCTCGACCTCACGCGGGCCGAAGAAAGTGGCATCAACGCCACGCAATACGATTTGTATCAAGGCAAGGGTTTGGCCCGCGCCGCGATCGACATTCTACGAGAGACCGGCGATCCTTGCCATGGGAAAATCATTGCTCTTCAGGCGATTTCGCGTGAAAACGTGGAACGCATGACCAAGCCCAATCCCAAGGCGGGTCAAAGTGAAGTGACCTCTTTCGCCGAAGCCATGGAGCTGCGGGATAGGGGCACGGCAGACGAGCCGGATCACGAATATCAACATTACGCCGCCCAAACTTGCACGACACTTCATCTGTGAAGTGTCGTGCAAGTGTCTTATACGGCCCGTTAAGCAATCTAGCTTAACGGGTCGGTTTTTTTTAAGGATTATTGTTTGGAGTTTGTATCTTGTATCTTGGGTATTTTGAGAGTTTATCCTCCACCCGGCGGGGGAGTATTTGTAATTGGAGTGTTCGGGTCGAAAGGCACAAAATCCTCAGATATATTGCCCATAGCCGGTGGTGCCATAGCGGGTGCCGGTGCTGATGATGATAAACCATGTGCGTTAGATCCTTGTTGCTTGGCCATACTCCTAAAGCTGGCACGTGTAGCCTCGAAAAAGAGTTTAACTACGCCGGTTGGGCCATTACGATGTTTGGCTACATGAATCTCGGCCAAGTTCTTCTCTTCCGGACTCAAATCTTCTAAGCGATAGTTTTTGTCCGCAGCCTTACGATAGATAAACATAACAACGTCCGCATCCTGCTCAATAGATCCGGATTCGCGCAAGTGAGAAAGTTTTGGAATAGCCGGTTTGATCGACTCCACAGCACGTGATAGCTGTGAGAGTGCAAGTACAGGAACATTAAGCTCACGGGCTATGCTTTTAAGACCGCGGGTAATATCCGCCACTTCTTGCACGCGGTTATCCGTATTACTGCCTCGCGATTCCATAAGTTGTAAGTAGTCGATTATGATGAATCCCAAGCCATGCTCCATCTGCAATCTCCTGGCCTTGGTCCTAATCTCCATAATATTCGCGGAGGCTGTATCATCAATATAAATGGGTGCCTCGGACAAAACACCAATCGCGTGCCCGATCCTCGAAAAATCATCATGTTCTCCTTGATCCGAGAGTCTCCCCGTATTCATCTTCCACAAATCAACATTGCCCTCCGAGCAAATTAAACGGTTGACAACTTGCTCTTTACTCATCTCGAGCGAAAAGTATCCAACCGGGATTTTCGATTTAACCGCAGCGTTTCTCAAAAAGTCCAAAGACAAGGATGTTTTTCCGCAAGATGGACGGGCAGCCAGAATCACCAAATCACTTTTTTGCAAACCGCCAAGTATCTGATCCAAATCCGGGTAACCTGTTGGAACTCCGCGTATCTTTCCTTTATCACGATGAATCTCATCAATCCTCTCAAAAGCCGTATCTAAAATATCTGTGATGCTTGTAAACGCAGTCTTCAAAAACTTTTGTGATACTCCAAATAATTTCTGTTCTGAGTTATCTAAGATCTTCTCCACATCCTCTGATTCTTCGAACGCTAAAGATGTAATCTCCTGGCTGGCCGAAATCAATCTACGCAATGTGGCTTTTTTCTGAATGATATCCGCGTAATGTTTAACATGGCTGGCTGTTGGTACCGCATTCGAAAGTTGTATCAAATAAGCTCTTCCGCCAACACTCTCCAGAATCTTCTTTTCCTCCAATCTATTGGATAAAGACAAAATATCAATCGGCTCATGCTTTTTAAACAACCCTACCATGGTATCGTAAATGTCTTGATGTTTTGGCAAATAAAAATCATCGGCAATCAAAGCATCACCGATTTTTATCATCGCCTCTTTATCAAGTAATAAACTGCCCAAGACCGACATTTCGGCCTCGATGTTCTGAGGGATGAGTTTCTCCATCTGTGTCATATGTGCGCAAATTACCTTTTGGGAGGTTTAAGCGCAAGAAGATAAACTCTGGTTTAATTGTGGATACTAATAAGCTTGATTTTATGCTAAAATTAGTTAATTAAGAATGAAACAAAAATCAGTTACTTTAATAATTGCCATTAGTTTACTCGGTACGATAGTTGGGGCGGGTATTTTTGGTTTACCGGCGGTTTTTTCACAAATCGGAATCTTAGGCGGCACAATATTATTCGCGGCAGTTTTGTTTGTTGTCGTAGTGCTGAATCATTTGTATATCGATATTATATATAGCGTTCGAGGCAGTCATCGTTTACCCGGATACATGGACAAGATTTTAGGGCGTAAAGCATACTGGGTGGCAATCGCCGGCATGATTGGTAAAACCTCGGGTACACTATTGGCTTACGTAATTTTAGGCGGAACATTCTTGCAAATGCTGGCTCAAGGGCTTGGTAATAACTATCCAATTTGGATGTGGACGATATTATTTTGGGGCGTAGGTTCTTTAATTGTTTTTTATGGCATAAAGGTGGTTAGCGAAATCGAGGGCGAGCTTACATGGTTGCTCATTGGCTTCATGCTTTTTACCGCGGTCATACTTTTTCCATTTATCAACTGGAACGCGTTTACACTGATACACATTGATGGTTTCGTTGGTTCAATCGGCATAATATTTTTCTCAACAACCGCAATGACGGTTTTGCCCGATCTCAAAGATATAGCCAAACGCCGGCAAAATGATTTTCGTTTAGGAACAACTTACGCCGTACTTGGTGCCGGTTTATTAAGTTGGATGTTTGGTGTGGTAATCGCTTCCGTATATCCCAATGTATCCAGTGTTGCCGACATACAAAATGCATTTCCAAAAATATTTTGGTGGCTCATTCCCTTGGTTGGCTTATTGGCGGTCAGCACTTCGTTTCTTACATTTACCCAAGCGCTTAAAAATTTATTGCACATAGATTTAAAGATTAAACGCACACCCGCTTGGATAATATCGGTTGTAACCCCTATCCTTTTATTCGCGGTTGTCTCGCAAAACTTTTTACAAACCATAGGTTTCGTTGGGGGTGTATTAACAACTTTAAACGGATTCATGATTTGTTTAGCCGCTTACAAAGTTCTAAACAAACCGCAAAAAGTTAAAAACTGGATAGACCACGTGCTTCACAGAGAGCCAAAACCCGGTGAAAGATCTTATTGGGCCTGGCGTTACATCCCAATTCCTATAGCATTGGCACTATCTCTCGTTATTATCGAGCACTTAATTACAATCTTTTAAATATGAAAAAATATCTATATTTTGTACCGCCTTTAGCCAAATGGTTTACAAATACGCTGGTTATTATTGCAATATTCAGCTTTGTCTTTCCTGTACCAATAGCGCCCTGGGTGGATTTGGTTATCGGCTGGACCCTCTCCGCGATAATTGCCGCGCCATTCGCGTATTGGGCGTTTAAAACAAAACTTCCGACAGATAAAGAACTGGGGGCCTTTATTCTTTCTTGGGTAGCTGTCACCCTCATAATGGAAACCATCATCGCGCTAATCTATCAACCCAATCCCTGGATGGTTTTATTCCGTTACGAATTCCTGGTTCAAACAATACTCGAAATCACCGCAATCTTGGTCATGGCCCGCGTCATGCGCCGCCAAAATGCCTACCACATGGCTGCCCCCGGTATAGACCTCGACGAACCTGACATCGCTTAAGCTATACAAATATTGACCAAATATAAAAAACAAGTTTATAAAGTTAAAAGTTCATAAAGTTTATAAAACCCATCAACTCACTAACCACTTTACAAACTTTATGAACTTTACAAACTAAACTATTAGTTAAAAGTTTTTAGTCGTATTTGGTAAATATTTGGTAGATATTTGTAATAGTTTGGTAAAGTTTATGAGCGCCGCGCGAGCCGGATTACATTTTTCATCAGCAGCGCCACAGTCATCGGCCCAACACCGCCCGGAACAGGGGAGTACCAACCATCCAAATCCTCGGCACTCTTAGAATCAAAATCACCGCTAACCTTTCCGTCAGCGGTTTTAGTTATGCCGACATCAATAATACAAGCACCCGGTTTTGTTGCATTGCTGTTCAAAAACCCGGGCTTGCCAACCGCTGTTACAATTACATCCGCCTCACGCAAATCTTTGTCATCTTTCTTGTCCGCCATCACCACATCAACATCCGCACCGGCCCGCTCAAAAATCCACTTTAACGGATCCGCAAAAGTATGAGAGTTGGCAAGTATCACAACATAAGCATGATTAGGAACAATTTCAGTAGAAGCTATCAATCTCAAAATACCTTCATGCAAAGGTGATAAAATCGTTGCTTCGCCATGCTCCAAGGCGGAAACATTTGCCGGATGAAAACCATCGGCATCTTTCTTGGGATCCATCGCCGCAACGATGGTCTCAGTATCATGACCCTCGGGCAAAGGTAGCTGAATCAAAATTCCCGTAACACTGTCATCCGCATTCCACTCTTCAATAAGCTTAATAATATCTTCATTACTGGTTTCCGCCGGTAATCGCCTAAAATCCGTCTCAATGCCAATTTTATGCGCGGCAGACTCTTTTAAAGAAACATATAAATTTGATGCCGGGTCTTCGCCAACCAAAATAGCAGCAAGTTTAGCTTTTATGCCTTTTTCAGACACTTCTTGCTTACACTCTTCTTTGATTTGATTGGCAATTTGTTTGCCGGGAATTGGTTTCATTGCGAGGAGGATATCATATATAATCGATATTGTCGATGCTTGCGTTAATCAGCGTCAGAGTAACATTCCCCCTTTATCCCCCTTTCAAAAAGGGGGCTGTTATTTGTGTATTCAAGTATTTTTGAGCAAACTTT
>JARGGJ010000030.1 GCA_029210915.1 Patescibacteria group bacterium | reverse complement strand
TACATCATCCAACGATACGTAGCCTGCGATTTTACTTTCCGGTAGATATTGGCGCGCGAAAGAATTGCAGAGTGCAACTTGAATGCGTTCTTTTAGAGACGATGGAAATAAAGAATGACCCAAATCGTAGAGATGGATGTTGAAGCCACCCGGTTTAGTGTGTTTGGTGGAAAAATCAAAAAAGCTATCCAAGTCTTTTACATGTTCCAGAACGCTCAAAGAGATGACCAAATCAAACCGGCTCTCTTCCGATATTGGGCTTTGGCTGTTGTATGCCAGTTTGTTAATAATTTGCGCGTTGGGAAAACCCGCTAAGCGCTGTTTGGCATAAGCGGATGTATTTGGATCAGGCTCTATGCCCGTATAGTTGATATTGGGAAAAGTTTGCAATAAATCGGCAATCAAATCCGCTTTGCCAGCGCCCAACTCCAATATTGAAATCGGCTGAGTATTATCGGCAAGTTGTTTTTTGAGCTCTTGCAAAATGAAGTATTTTGAGGGTTTTAATAACATAATAAAATATCGTACATCGTATGTCGTACATCGTACAATTTTTTAGTAATGCAGGGCAAGCGTAGATCGTAAAGTATTAATGCTAACCCACTTCGCTAACCCACTTCGCTAAAGCTACGAGGGTCAGGTAGCTTCGTTAGTCAAGTGTGCCAAGTTACGAATGCCGAATATTAGCACCTAGTTCATAGTTCCTAATACCTAGTTCCATGTTTTAAGTTCGTGGTTTGCTTTTCGTTATTTAATTGATACTTGGCTATATTGCGCAAAGCGGTTATGATTAATCGGATTATGGGTAAAACACCAATGCTACTCTCATAATTAATATATCTTATAATAACGCCCGCTAATAACAACCTATGAAAATATTCCATCAGATAAAAGCCCGCCTTGCGCCAAAAACTGGATTATACAAATATTCAAACTATGAAGAATATAAACAAGCACAGATTGATGGAAATTTACGTAAATTAGATTGTGTCTGGTCTTCAAATACCAATATTGAAATGTTGACGGAGTACATAAAACAAAATGTACCTAATATAAAATTTGGAATTTGTCATGGAACAAGACGGGGCGAAGAACAAGCTTTATTTAGAAAATTATTAAATATTGAAGTCATAGGAACCGAGATTTCGCATACAGCCACCCAATTTCCACACACTATTGAATGGGACTTTCATAACGTGAAAGATGAATGGATTAATAATGTGGATTTTATTTATAGTAACTCATTTGACCATTCATATAATCCCGAAAAGTGCCTTGATGCATGGATGAGTTGCATTGCACCCAATGGCATCTGTATACTTGAGTGGACACGAAGTCATGCGGTAAAAACTAAGACAGATCCTTTTGGCGCCAATAAAAAAACATACGAAAAATTAATCAGCAAAAAATATCGTATTAAAGAAATTCTTTCTGGTGGCATAACAGGAAAAGATAAAGATCAGACCGCAGTTTTTTTTATAGTTACTCACAAATGATTGTCGATATTCTCTACAACATTATGATGAATGCTAAATGGGAAGTTTTTTTCAAGGAAAAAATATTAAAGATATTCAATGAATGCCATACTGTAATTGATATTGGCGGCGGACTAAGAATTGATAAGACTAAAAATAATCGCTTTGATTCTAAAAGGGCCTGGATTCTTCCATTGCTTGATAAAACCGTGTACAAAACTTTAGATCCCGTTTCGGATTATAACCCTGACATTATAGGCGATATTCACAATCTACCTTTTGAGAACGACTCTGTAGAATCCATTATTTGTCTTGCGGTTTTGGAACATGTAAAGAATCCATTTAAGGCCGTAAGTGAAATGTTTAGAGTGTTAAAACCCGGAGGTTATTGTTTTGCATATTTACCATTTTTGTATAACTATCACCCAATGAAAGGTTATTATGATGATTACTTTCGTTTTACCGAAGACGGTATTAAAGAATTATTTAAAGACTTTTATGATATTCAGATAATCAATGTTAGGGGAAGATTTGAAACACTCGCCCTCTCGAGTCCGGTTGGACCACTAAGACCAGCACTGTGCGCATGCGCTAAGTTTGTTGATAGAATTTTTGGTACCGAAAACACAAAACAAACAGCAGGATTTTTTGTTTTTGGCATTGCTTAACCCTATGATCTATTTTACAGAACGCGACGATTGTCCAATCTGTGGTTCAAAAAACGCAAAAATTATTTATAACGCGCCAATGTATAGTGGTGAAATATTTAGTTTCGTCAATACCTACTACGAAGAAAAAATACCGCATGAAGTATTTTCTGGAAATGATTTTGTGATAAAGCAGTGCCAGTGTGGTTTCGTTTGGCAAAAAAATATATTAAATCACGAGGCCATGAATCAATTTTACTCAAAATGGATTTCGCCTGAGAAAAGTTTAATAAAAAGAACTGAGGCACCAACAACATACTATCAATATATTGCAAAAAATATAGCTTTGCTTACAAATCTTATAAATACTAAGGGGTCATTATCCAGTTTTGATTTTGGAATGGGTTGGGGTCATTGGGCCATAATGGCATTAGGTTTTGGTTTTGAATCTTACGGCTTAGAGATCACGGAAGATCGTAATCAATATGCAAAAGTAAGGGGTGTAAAAATAATAAAAAGTTTACTTGATAGCGATACTACGTTCGATCTGATTAACGCTGAACAGGTTTTTGAGCATATACCCAATCCAAGAGAGGTTTTAGAAAACCTTATTTTACGATTAAAAACGCATGGGATACTTCAGATTGCAGTACCTAATGGAGAAAAAGAAGTATGGAAGATGCAGAGAAAACAATGGCAAGTGTGCAAGGGCGCGATGCAGCCATTGGAACATATAAATACTTTTACACCAAAGACATTGTCAAATTTTGTAGAGAGTTGTGGGTTAAAACTAATAAAAAAACAAACATACTTCAATCCCGTAAACGGCAATTTAAAAATATTGAACTTAGATCCTTTGCCCCGGTCAGTTTTTTTTAAACTGCAGGGTTGTCGTATGATCTTCCAGAAAATTAATTTAGAAATATAATAAAATATTTAATATTTATGTTTAAATTCCCATGGATTAGAAAACCCGATTTTAAACAAATAACACTTAACTACAACGAATACTGGGATCAAAGAGGGCTTCATATCAAACAAAACTTACGCCCTCGTGAAGAGATTATTTTTAACTCAATACCGACACAAGCAACTGTTATTGATATAGGTTGTGGAAACTCTGCACTGCCCATAAAGCTGAAAAGCAAACTTTGTGATGTTACCGTGCTGGATATTTCAGATATGATGTTGCGAGAATATAATCAACATGGTATTAAAACAATAATTGCGAATATTGAACTTTTGGCAAAAGAAGATCCTCTTAGGAAGTTTAAATATAACTGGGTTGTGCTAAGCGAAATTCTTGAACATGTTAGAAATCCGGAAGAAGTAATAACATATTTAAAAACGCATGTGGATAATTTCGCTATTACTATACCCAATAGCGCCTTATATTGGTTTAGATTAGGATTATTAATCAATGGAAGGTTTTTTACGCAATGGGTTCACCACCCCTCTGAACATCTCAGGTTTTGGTCACACATAGACTTTCTTGATTGGTTGGATGCGATGGGATTAAAAGTGGAAAAGGCATATCCAAGTAATGGGCCTAAGCATCTTAAAGATTTTTGGCCTAATATGTTTGGGTTTCAAATTGTTTACATTTGTAGCAAAAAATAACCAACACTGGATATCAGATTTTTATAATAGTCACACTTTACTTATTCCTCAAGAAAATTCTGCCAAATAATTGTAGCGCTTTGTACCATCTATTGTAGACTGCATTACACCCAGCCTGTTTTTCATTTTCCTGTTCATACGCATCCGGTTCTTTTTCTTGGATAAATGACGGCAAAATATTCTCCCATTTATTTCTATCTTTAACTGCAATAGCGAATAGATAAACTGAGGCGTTTCGGTGCCCATTGAAGGTTAGATATTGTAGGTGGCAATTATTTTTATCAAACATTCTTTTCAAAGCGAGTGGCGTCATTCTCCAAAAATCACCGTACGATGTGTGCATTTCTTGTAAAAAAGGTATCACTATTATAATAACATCCTTAGACATCAGACATAAATTTTGAAAAGCTTTTTCAATTTCAAAAACATGCTCCAAAACCGTATGATTAAAAACTAAATCAAATTTATTTACAAGCTCTTCCGGTAAATCATCCTCTAAATTTAGGAATAATTCACCATCCATTCCTTGGTAACCACAAGCTTCTGGCTTATAATTTGTTATTGTGTAACTTTTTTTGTTTTTAAAATAATTTTTATACTCATCACCTTCTTTGTCCTTATCTTGCCAACCGCTCACGTTAACAATATCACCTTCGAACAAATGGGCGAATTTTTTTAATTCATGATTTGACCAGATTCTTGGGATCCTAAAGCGTCTATCTATCATCAAAAATTTTAGATTAATACTATTTTTCATACTTTACTAAATATATAGAATACACAAAGGTGCAAATTTGAGCGAGGATGAACCCAATAGCCACACCCAATAAACCCCATAAATAAATGCCAATAAAAATTAATATTGTTTTTATAATTAAACTGGCAACATTCCACTTAAATATTGCCTTAGTTTTATTTTGAGAATAAAAATAGTTTAAAGGTAAATTTCCAGCGGATGCAAATAAAGCAAGCGCCAATAAACGCGATAAATTTATTGAGTCCGTATAACTTGGGTATACCAAATTATAAAAATATGGAGACAGTAATACATAAACAACTATTGGAATTGATAGAAATACAAAAAAATGTAATGTTTTTTTAATTACTATTTTATTTAATATTGAAGAATCTGCAGAAGCGAGTTTGGGCAATGCCAAACTACCAATGATTTTAACAATGCCCTTCATCTGTTGTATTGGGGCCAAAGCGATAAAATATATAGCCAAATCTACAGGGCCAAGTATATAAAAAATAACCAAATGATCAATAGAAGCTGCCGCTACACTTACAAAATAAACCATACTAAGGCGTATTCCCTGTTTAACCATTTCCGAGTCTTCTTGGTCATTCAGTTTGGTTTTACTTTTAAACCTAAGAAATAGAAGGAATTGAAATAAACTATAAGTAACAAGAAATGGTAATATCAGATACGGCAATTCAGGCTTTAACCATAAAACTATAATCGCCAACACAAAAAAAACTATTTGTGTGACTATTTCATATTTAACGGCAGAATCAAATTTTTTACGTCCTTTTAAAATTGGAGAGTAGATATTAAATACATTAACAAATGGTAAAAAAAATACAGCCACTAAAAAGCAAGTACCTAACAATGTATTGTTATTATAAAAGTAGTAAAGAGATAACACTAAAGAAGACAATGCACCCAGCAACCCCCAAGTCATCATGATTTTAATCGACTTGTAAATTGAGCCCTCTTTTTGTTGAGCGACAGATCTTATCATTGCAATGCCCATACCGGATAAAGTGAATAACCCAAGCCAACCAAAAAGCGTTATTATGTATTTGTATATTCCGAAAGTTGCTTTATCCAAAAAATTAGCCAAAATGATTGATAACACAAACGAAGATATCAAGCTGACCAGATTTCCTAAAAACAACCAACTGCCACCTTTGGCTAAGTAAATCATGTCTGTTTTAGTGTATTTCTCTGTAAATTTTAGAATTCTGTATATATAGCCTCGAATTGCGTTGATCATACCATCCAAATGTACATTATAAAGGTAAATATTACCAGATTTGGCAAAAACCAATTACTGATGAATAATACAGGTCATATGACTCATGCAACAAAATTACACTACATAACATCTATGGATTTCCCGATTAGCTATGCGACGGGTGTTCAAGTGCTTGGTATGTGTCGTGCATTTTCTAAGATAAATAGACTTGATTTCCGCATCATCTTATCGAGCGACAGGAATAACATGTTTGAAGACATAAAAACCATAGAAAATAATTCTTTCAAACTTTCAAAATTTAAGCTTAGGAGCCCGTATAATTTTTTATGGTTGTTAATTTATATTATTAATTTACCAAAGGAGAAAAATGTTTTATATTTTAAAGATTTAAAATTGGCAACAATGTGTATATTGATAAAAAAAATATTACACAGGCCGGATATAATCATTGCGGTTGAATGTCATTTATTGGATGATTCAAAATATGAGAAAAAAGTATTTAACGAAGCAAATAACATTTTTTGCATAACCTCACACATTATTAGGATGGCTGAAGAAAAATACCCCGATAGCATCCCAAAGATTCATTATGCACCGGATGGTGTTGACTTAAAAATATTTTCTACAGATTTTTCAAAAAATGATGCACTAAACAAATACAACTTGCCTATTGGAAAATTCTTAATAGGTTACTTTGGTAATTTTAGCACCGTTGGAATAAAAAAAGGTGTCGATACGGCTATTGATGCAATGAATTTTCTTAGCTCGGATAATCACCTGGTGCTTGTCGGCGGAGTTGACAAAGATCTTAATTATTATAAAAAATACGTATTTGACAATGGTTTAGCAGATAAAATAACGTTTTTAGGAAGGCTTGAACACGAAAAAATTCCTGACATAATGCGCAGTATGGATTGCTTGGTTTCTCCGATGCCTTATAATGATTTTAATGCGTATTTTACTTCACCTCTAAAATTATTTGAATACATGGCATCAGGTATTCCGATGATTTATTCGGACTTGCCAAGCGTTAGAGATATACTAGATGAAACAATGACATCTTTCTGTATACCCGGAGATGCAAGATCGCTGGCTGAAAAGGTTGAAAAAATAAAAAATGATTATAAAAAATCAAAGGATAAAGCCTATAAAGCTTCTTTGGAAGTGAAACAAAAATATACTTGGGATAAACGCGCCGAAAATATCATAAGCATATTGAACCGATAAAATTATTTTTTGATATGATCTAAAATAATATCAACCAATCTTTTTAGTCCGTGTAACTTCTCAACATTTATACAAATCTTATCGTTTATTGTGGATATGGCTAGAACTGAATGAAGTTTTTGAAAAGCGTTATTCTGATCTAATAAATTTGTTACGCCGTGAATATTTTGATAACCATCACCTCTCGCAATTACAGGAATCCCGCAAGCAAGTGCCTCTAATACCACCTTATCTATACTTCCTGTCTGGCTGGTACTTAAGAAAAGTTTTGATTTATTGTAAATTTTTGGCAAATCCGCATACTCGATTGCCGGTAAAATTTTGAACCTATCACCTATTTCTAAAGCATCAGCTTTAGTTTTTAGGTTTTTAACATAGTCATCACAACCAAGAGTTGGCCCAATAATGTGATATTGCCAAGTATCTGCAGGGTATTGTTGTTTAAATTCTGCTAAAAACTCCAATGAATCTTCAAACTTCTTTTTGGGTGTGACACGAGAAACAGTAAGGATAATATTTTCCTTTTTCGCATTGTAATCCGGTTTGAATAATTCCGTATCTATCCCCTGCCCCACAAATCTGGCTTTTGGCGTTTGCAAACGCAAGCCTGTTTCCGAGCTGGCAAAGATAAGTTTAACCAAAGGTTCCGCCAGCTTCAAAGCTAAAGGGATAGCTCCATGTGCATACCAAAGATAAATGGGTTTTCGTAATACAAACCAAATCGGCCAGCCGGCGAGCACGACTTCCGGAGACATGTGAACAAATACTTTATCGTATTGTTTGCGATATTTAATCGCCGTTGTCCACAATTTTATCACTCTGGAAAACCAGGGTTTTCCCACTACTATTCCGATTGAGCCTCGTGGAACATCTCCCTCGCCCACAAAACGACTGATTATGACAAGTTTTTTCGTTTGCCAGGCAAATTCTTCCGCCCAACGTACCGAAAAACCAAATACCGGATCCGCATGATCGAGACTGGGCGTGTACAGCATCAACTTTATTTTCTCCGTTTCAACACTCTCCCTCTGTTCCTCAAACCTCCCCATCTCCTCCTCCAGGTTCTTTTTAGCGGATAACTGATAGCTGATGGCGGATAGCAGGAAAACTTTCATACCTGTAATTCCATCGTATTTCGTATTTCGTATTTCGTATTTCGCGTCGGTCACCAGACCTCGGTCTGCGGACTTAGTTGTGGAGTTAATGCCGGAGGCCTCAATTATTTGGCATTTGGCATTCGGCATTTGGCACTGAACCAGTTTCTCCATCGCATTCGCCAGCGCAATCACATCACCGACCGGCACAATAAAGCCGTTCTCCCCGTTTTTGACGACTTCCCCGGCACAGCCGACATCTGTCATTATAACGGGCGTACCGCAGGCAAGCGACTCAACGGCAGTCATGCCAAAGCCTTCGCGATCCGAGGCGATAAGTGTGGCGATAGCGTTGCGATAGAGTTCGGCGAGGTTGTCTGTCCAGGGGATGATTTCGACTTTACCCTGCAAATCGAAATCAGCAGTCCATTGCTTGATTTGTTCTTCGAGCGGACCACTTCCAACAATCTTGAGTTTAACTTCAGGATTTTGTTTGGCAATGATGCTGAAAGCGTGGATGGCGAGGTCGATGCGTTTTATGGGGACGAAACGACAGACGACTAAAAAGTATCTCGTATCTCGTATCTCGTATCTCGCTGATCCCTGAGCGTCGTCTGTCACTGTCCACTGATCACTGTTCACTGAACTGCTTGAACTGTTAGATACTAAAAATTTGCTATCAAGTGTAAGTGAGAATCTGATTATTTTATCTTTTGCGATTCCAAGCTTGATAAGTGCTTCTTCAGTTCTTTGGCTGACGACGCGGACCGCATCTGCGCGAGTGACAACGAAACGAGCAAAGAGATAGCGGAATTGGTTGAGCCAGGATTCTTGGCGGTAATAGTTACTGTGGAAGTGATAGCCGTGGTCTTGAATGGCTAGAGCTGACTTTAAATATTTTGACGCTAAATAGGCGACTAAACCTGTTTCGGTTGGATCTTGCGATGTGATGACCGCAAATTTTTGTTTGCGCAATTTCCAAACGATTCTTAGCGCATCAGTAACATAAAAAAACTTGTTCCAAGAGTTGGTGGAGATAACTCGAATATTTGGCGCAATTTGCTCATCAAACTTTTGCTTGGCAAAAACGATAACCGTGGATTCAAAATCTTTTAACTGTTCAATAATCCTATCTCGGACTTTACTATCTTCGAAAAGCTTTTTCTCTAAACTAATCGAGAGAGCTTGCTTCTGCTCGTTGGTGCTAGGATCTAGGAACTGGGGGCTGGGAACTATGCTCGGTGTTTCAGTTGTTTGTGATTGATTTTGAGTTTTATTATATAATAAATAATCATGCGAATCGTTAGAATCAAGCGAATCGCGGTTCAGGCGATGAGCTGACTGTAGCACTTCGAGAGTCTCGGTAACCATAAAGCTATGCGAAAAAAACTTTGGCCATACGGGTATTTGGTGCGGTATGTTTGCTTGTTTCGCAATATCTTTTACCCAATCTTCATTTTTTTCAAAAGGTGCAATTTTTACCAATTCTTTAAACATTCCCCCAATTTCCACCATGCCTCCCCGATCGCTAATCACACAAGGGCAACCTTGCTGGACTGCTTCCAAAAGCACAAAAGAGAATGTTTCCAAACAACTGGGTATTACAAAAACATCGGCCGCTTTAATATATTTTGCCAACAGTTCCCTATCTATTCTACCCAGCCAGATAATTTTATTTTCCACACCCAATTCCTGCGCTAAGCGTTTCCATGATTCAACCATAGGCCCATCACCCGCAATCACAAATATGTAATCATCGTTCAATTTCGTAAGGCATCGAATGATAATGTCGAGCCGTTTCCAATAGATTATTCTTCCGGCGGTGATAATTATTTTTTTGTTCTTGGGTAAATTCAATAAAGCTCGATAGTCAACTTCCGCTTTCAGGGGATTGAACTCAATGCTGTTGTAAATAACTTTAATTTTAGCTTTATCCACACCCCACCTGGCAATGGATTCACGCATGCACTCGCTGGCTACAATAATTTGTTTGGCTCTTTTTGCGGTCCATCGCTCGGCGATTTCGTACATCCTTATTTTATTATGATGGTTTTTCTGTAAAAAAACATCCAAACTTTCGGGGCTTGCTACCGCATCTTCACTTTGCATGTATTGTTCCCAGGCAAAATCACCAACAATCTTTAGAATGAATGGTTTTCGCGCAATCATAGCCGCGAGTGCGGACGGTATACCCTCAGAAACCGGCCCTTGTGCATAAACCACGTCTGCCTTACGTGCGAGTTTGTAAGCTTGCCAAAAGTATTCAAAATAACGACGTAGGACGAGCGACGAGCGACGAGCGATGTGGACTTGATAGTTTTCACCGGTTTCAGTCTTTTCATCTCCATAAGTAATCACAGCAACTTCATGACCCTGCTTCGTGAGTTCGGTCGCAACACCTTTAACGTAACCGGCCGGTCCGCCGATTTCTGGTGGGTAGATACCTGTGGCAAAAACTATTTTCATAACAAGATGTATTTATTGGCTTAATCAAGCCACAAATATGAGCTTAAAACAAAAACTACAAAAGAGCAAACCAAATATTTTGAATATTTACTTATAATAATTACTGGGTTATTATTTCACTACTAATACTATTTTCAATAATATCAATATGGAACGCGTAATGGACCCAAACAGCTACACATACCAACATCATATAAAACGTTACGAATACGCTTCCAAATTCGTAGAAAATAAAACCGTGTGTAGTGTTGCCTGTGGCATTGGTTATGGTGAGAGATTTATCGCCGAACAAGGTAGCCCGGAACACATATACGCATTTGATATTGATCGCAATGCGCTTGATTACGCCCGTAAGAATAATTCGAATGAAAAAATAACTTTTTCTCATATCGATGATTTTGACAAACTCATTCAAAATGATTCGATAGATGTATTCTTATCGTTGGAGACAATTGAGCATATCGAAAAGGATGTTGAATTTTTAGACAGAGTATGGAGATCACTTAAACAGGGTGGAGAGTTAATAATTTCAACACCAAATAAAGCGTTTTCTTATAGAAATTTACTTTCAAAAAAACCTCTAAATAAATACCACATCAGAGAATATAAAAAAGACGAGCTGGTAAATTTACTATCTGAAAAATTCAATAACATCGAAGTCTTAGGTCAAAAAAGAATTTTAAAGAGGTCGCTAAAAAACATTTGGAAGTATTTATTTTATCATTTAACCAAGAAATTGGCGGATTATGAACCTAATGATTTTGATATAAAGCCGTTTCCTACCGATAAAGAGCATGAGATGGCTTATATTTTGATAAAGTGCCGTAAATAATTATGCGTATATGTTGGTTTGGCATCTATAGAAAAGAGTATTCGAGAAATGATATTTTACTTACCGGTTTAAAAAACAATGGAGTTGAAATTATTGAATGTTTTGTAGATCAAAAAGAAAAATTTAATAAAATAAAGCTGGCAAAAAAACTGTTATCGTTAAAAAATAACTTTGATTACATTTACGCTGCTTATCCCTCCCCGTCGGTTGTACCCATAGCAAAAATATTTTGTAATAAGCCTTTAGTAGTTGATGCATTTTATTCGATGTATGATACGGCTGTTATCGACCGTGGATTAATCAGCAAATACAACCCCAAGGCATGGAAACTTTGGATTCTGGATTGGTTAAGTATTTTACTTGGAGACATCATTGTAACCGATACAAAAAACCATGCGGATTATTGGATGAGCTGGCCGTTAATATCGTTGTTGAAAAAAAATAAAATAAAACCACTATATTTAGGAGTTAATGACCGGTTAATTTTTCCAATTTCCAATGACGTAAAACTTAAAGAAAATAAAGACTTTCTTGTTCATTTTCATGGCACCTACATTCCTTTGCAGGGTGTTCATGTTATTATAGAAGCAATAAAAATTGCTCATTCCAAGATTTCTGATATTAAGTGGCGATTAATTGGTACCGGGCAAACGTATTCCAAGATAACAAGCCTGATTCAACAATATGGTTTGCGTGACAAAATTGAGTTAATCGACAGAGTCCCATATGAACAATTAAATATCTTAATCAATGATTCCACTATTGTATTGGGTATTTTTGGTGAAACTGAAAAAACAAATCGCGTTATACCCAATAAAGTATACGAGGGGTTGGCCGCTAAAAAAATTGTTATAACAAAAGATACGCCGGCTATAAAAGAAATATTTAATAATAATGAACTTGTTTGTATAGCAAATAACCCAAAAGATTTAGCGGACGCAATAATAAAAATATACGATAACACCGCTGCATACGATGCAATCAAAGAAAATGGTTACCAAAAAATAATTAATAATTATACCCCTGGTAATATAGCTGAAAATTTATTGAAGATGCTTGAATGACAGATAATTAAATTGATAACTAATCGTCTGAACCTTGATTCGCACGATTATTTCGATTATCTTGATTATTCATTATATTTCGGATGTCCGTATAAAATAATAATCGTGCTAATCCTTGTAATCAAGCGAATCAAGGTTCAGACAATTGGTTGAACATATTTCTCATCCTCCCCGCAATCCCCTCCCAATCATACTTCTCCTTAACCAGTTCAGCTCCTTGGCGAATGAGCTTCTCTCTCAACCCCAGTTCTTCTTGAATCCGTCTTGCCGCTTTCGCGATTGACTCCGGCTTCCTTGGTTCGCAGAAAACTCCGGTTTCACCGTCGACGAGGAAATCAGGAATACCACCGACCGGGGTGCCGATGATTGGTAAACCTGCAGACATAGCCTCGAGGAATGAGTTGCCCAAGCCTTCGGAGAGTGAGGGGCGGATGAAGATATCCGCGGATTGGATGAGAGCCGGGAGTTCAGCATGGGTTTTTTGGCCGAGGAAAACGACGCGTGATTGTAAGTTAAGATTCGTCACGAGCGATTCGAGCATTTGCCTATCATCTCCATCGCCGATGATTAGGGATTTGTAATTATCCGGGAGAGTTTTAAGCGACTTTATGATGTCGTCTGTGCCGTTTTTTAAGACGAGGCGAGAGGCTGTAAACAAGACCACGTCACCATCCGCAAAACCAAAGCCTTGGCGTAGAGTTTGGCGTTCCTCGGTTGTGATTCGCTTGGAAAAATGCGGGATGTTTACGCCATTGGGGATAACTACCGGTTCGCCTTTAAAACCCAATTCTTTGCCCCAATTCGCCAGGAACTTACTGATAGCCTGAATAGCATCCGCGCGCTTAAAAATGCCTAAAAACAGAGGTTTAAAGGCTCCTACGCGCTTTAAGATGTACTCGGGAGGGTCGCCTTCTTGCAATGTGAGTATCATCTTGGTTTGTGGGCGGATCCAGGTGTAGATGAGTGCGGTAAAACCACCAAAGCTGGCCATCATGGGCCAGGCGATGGGAGTGTCTTTAGCTGGCGCGACTTTGATCGCTCTAATCACTCCCAAAATCGGCAAAAGATATTTATCAAAAGATTTGCCAAAGCCAACTCGGTGGACAGCGACGTTGCCGATTTGCTCGCGCGACGGAAGCCCCGGCTTGATGCGGGCGGTGACCATATCGAACTTCCAATCCGGCAAGCGGTCTGTGATTTCTTTTATTGCGATTTCGGCTCCGCCGACAAGTGGGTAGTAGGCAGTCGAAAAAATTATGACGCGCTTGCTCATAGTACTGACTTAAAATATTCGACTGTTTTTGCCAGGCCGTCTTTAAGTTGAATTTTTGGTTCCCAACTTAAAACTTGCTTCGCAAGGGTGATGTCGGGTTTGCGTTGTTTTGGGTCGGACTCGGCGGGTGGCAGATATGTTAGTTCGGATGTTGACCCTGTTAGATCTAAAATATTTTCCGCGAGTTCTTTGATGGTAAATTCACCGGGGTTGCCGATGTTGATTGGGCCCACTTCTTCATCTTGTGCCATCATACGCATCATGCCCTCGATAAGATCGTCGACGTATTGAAAAGATCTGGTGTAAGAACCATCGCCATAGATTGTGATTGGTTCGTTGCGCAGGGCTTGGAGGATAAAGTTAGAAACAACCCGGCCATCATCTTTTGCCATGCGCGGGCCATAAGTGTTGAAGATGCGGATGACACGAATATCAACTCCGTACTCGCGGTGATAATCAAAACATAACGTTTCGGCACAGCGTTTGCCCTCGTCGTAACAACCACGGCGTGAGATGGGGTTAACATTTCCCCAATAAGTCTCGGGTTGAGGGTGAATATTTGGATCGCCATAGACTTCGGAGGTGGAGGCTTGCAGAATGCGCGCGCCATTAGCACCTGCCAAATCCAACATGTTGATCATTCCCATAACCGTGGTACGGACCGTTTGCACGGGATTTTTTTGATATTGCGGTGGTGATGCCGGGCAAGCCAAGTTAAAAATCCAATCCACTTTGGCGTAAAAAGGCTCTTGCACATCGCGCTCCACAAACGCGAAGTTTGCATTGCTCAAAAGATGCGTGATGTTTTTCTTGGATCCTGTGGCCAGGTTATCCAAACAAATAACCTCATGCCCATCCTTAATGAGTCTATCGCACAAGTGAGACCCCACAAACCCGGCCCCACCGGTAACCAATACATGTTTAGCTGTTGGCATATATGGGCTACATTACGTTAATGAAGCGAAAAAGGCAACATTGTCTGAACCTTGATTCGGTCACTGTCTGAACCACGATTCACTTGATTAAGGGATTAACTCGATTATTTAATATGGCTCTAGACTAGCAAACTAATGATTTAAGTACCATTTAATAATATGCCATAACTCCTTCATTAAGTCATTCGGCTC
>JARGGJ010000002.1 GCA_029210915.1 Patescibacteria group bacterium | reverse complement strand
GATCTTGGTTTATATTCATTGGATGCATATCCATGATCTTTTTTGTACCACTTATAGTATGTCTTCTTTGAGATACCGAATATGGTACATATTTCTTGGACGGGTTTGCCGTATTTTTCTACTTGCAAATACCATCTGAAGCGCATCTCTCTGGATGCTGATGTTGGGGAACCTGGCATAATTGGCTTAGTTAACCTTAGTTACCCTTAGATGCCTAGATAGTTACCCTTGAAGGTTAACTGTACATATTATTGACATAAAATGAATTTTATGATATATAAAATAAACCTATAACCAGCGGAGTAAAGGAGTGAAAAATGTCTCCTCAAATGTTTTTTTTCGCGCTTCTTGTTACCCTTTTAGGAAATCTAATCTCAGTTTACCTCTATATTATGGGCGAAGGAGGCCCCGTAGAGGGATGCTACGATAAAAATCATCTTTTCGAGGGTGATCTTGAGACTCGCAAGCTAAAATCTTTTTTCTGGTATGGATGGCTTGTTATTTGGCTCCTGTACGTTTTACCCAAAAACATTATCAGGGGCGTGTTAAACAAACTTAAGAATCACTTTATTGCCGGATCGGATTATTCAATTTTATCTGCTCCTAACAGTTTTCCGATTTCTAATATAAATCAAAAGAAACTGAAAACGATCGAAAGCAATTCCATTGGTGATAAACCGGTCTAGCTTAATGCGGAACCGGTTAAGACCCAGAATGAACACGCACCTTCCAGCCCGAAATGTAATTTAATGCATGAAGAAATTGCAAATCCGAAGGACAAATTACTATCTGAGATCGTACTGATAAAGCTTGGATTTAGTGTAATAGACGGAGAATTCTCCGTCTCTTTTATTTACCTTGATTTTCAGGATTAACAGGATTGGCAGGATTGTTTGTCTTGAACCTTGATTTACACGATTAATTTGATTCGCTTGATTATTATTCATATTCCGAAACAATCATGATAATTGTGAGCTAAAATCATGAATAATCAAGGTTCAGACAGTTAGATCATCTCTTCAAAACTCTCTTCAGATACTGCCCGGTATAACTACCTGCTACGACTGCAACATCCTCGGGTGTGCCTTCGGCAACGATTGTGCCGCCCCTATCCCCTCCTTCGGGGCCGAGGTCGATTATCCAGTCGGCTTGTTTAATGACGTCTAAGTTGTGCTCGATTACGATGACCGTGTTGCCACGGTCGACGAGTTTATGAAGAACTTCTAACAATTGTTTTACATCTTCAAAGTGAAGCCCTGTTGTTGGTTCATCCAGGATGTAGATTGTGTGTCCGGTATCGCGTTTGGAAAGCTCTGAAGATAATTTGACGCGTTGTGCCTCACCGCCCGATAGAGTGTTGGCAGGTTGGCCGAGTTCTATATAACTTAAGCCGACATCTTTTAAGACTTTGGTGCGATCGCGGATCGGCGGGATATCTTTGAAAAATTCATTCGCTTCTTCTACGTTCATCTTTAAAATGTCGTGAATACTCTTTTTGCGGAATTTTACCTCGAGAGTTTCGCGATTGAATCTACGCCCTTTGCAAACATCACATGGGACGTAGACGGTTGGCAAAAAGTGCATCTCGATGGCAATTTGACCGTTGCCCTCACAGTGCTCGCATCTCCCGCCTGGGCGGTTGAAAGAAAAACGGCCGGGTTTGTAACCGCGCATACGAGCATCGGGAGTCATGGTGTAGAGCTCGCGGATTGGAGTCCACATTCCGGTGTAAGTTGCCGGGTTAGAGCGTGGCGTACGGCCGATTGGTGATTGGTCGACATCGATGATTTTATCGATCCATTCCAAGCCTTTGATGGATCCGTGAGCGGCCGGGGTTGCCTCTGCACCATAAAGATTCTTAGCAAGAGCGCGATAGAGGATGTCGATTATTAAAGTTGATTTGCCCGAGCCCGAAACGCCCGTGACGGCTACAAAGCGTTTTAGTGGGATTTTGACGTTAATGTTTTTTAAGTTAAAAGCACTGGCTTTTTTGATTTCGAGCCATTTCTTTGCCTCTGTACGGCGCTTGGTTGGTACGGGGATTGTTTTATCGCCACGAAGGTAGGCACAAGTTACGCTGTTTTTATCTTGCAGTATTTGAGGCATTTCTCCGTTGGCCACGATGTGCCCACCATGCTTACCTGCACCCGGGCCAAAATCCACGAGATAATCTGCAGCTGCGATTGTGTCTTCATCGTGCTCGACGACGATTATGGAGTTGCCCGAATCGCGGAGCTTTTCCAGAGTTTCGACTAAGCGCGCATTATCTTTTTGATGCAAGCCGATGGTTGGCTCGTCTAAAACGTAGAGTGCGCCGACTAAACCGGAGCCAATCTGCGATGCAAGGCGGATACGCTGGGCTTCACCACCCGATAAAGATCCGGCGATGCGATTGAGTGTAAGATAGTGCAAACCCACGTTATGCATAAATTCCAAGCGGGAGAGAATTTCTTTCATGATGGGCTCGGAGATCATGAGTTCCGTTTCATTAAGTTTGAGGCTTTTAAAGAATTCCAAAGCTGCTTCGATTGTGAGCGAAGTGACATCGACAATGCTTTTTTTATTGACCAAGACGTTTAATGCTTCTTTACGCAAACGCGCGCCTTTACATGTTTCACAGATTTCGTCGGAGTAGATCCAGGTTGTGCCCAATCCATTACAAGCTTCGCAAGCGCCGTATGGGGAGTTGAACGAGAAGAGACGCGGTTCGATTTCGGGGAAAGCAAAATCGTGCTCGGGGCAAGCGAAACGTGCGCTCATAATCTTTTCCGTGCCATCATCTAAGACAGCGATTACAGTGTCGTCGGCGCGATCGAGAGCGATTTCGATAGCTTCGACAAGGCGAGTTCTGAGTGGTTGATTGTTCTCGATGGGCCAAGCCAGCGGGATGCGATCTACAATGAGTTCGATGTTGTGACGCTTATAGCGAGCGAGAGGCACGCGTTCGCGGAGCGGGTAGATTTTGCTGTTGACGCGAACCTCGGAAAAACCGCCTTCGTAGGCTTGTTGGAGTAATTGAAAATATTCGCCTTTTCTACCACGGACGATTGGAGCGAGGATTAATATCTCATTATTGCTGGAGGCTTTTTTGCGGGATTTGATTTTATCGGGTTTGGTATGAATATCGATGGTTGTTTGGAGAATCACATCGGCGATTTCATCGACTGTCATTTTGCGGATTGGTTCCCCGCCGATTGGGCAATGAGGCTCGCCGATGCGGGCATATAAAACACGCAGGTAATCGTAGATCTCTGTGATGGTGGCGACTGTTGAACGCGGGTTTGATGAGTGGGCTTTTTGATCGATGGAGATTGCCGGCGAGAGACCCTCGATTTCATCGACATCGGGTTTTTTGAGTTGTCCCAAGAATTGTCGAGCATAAGCGGAAAGTGACTCCACATAACGGCGCTGACCCTCGGCAAAAATTGTATCAAATGCCAAAGACGACTTGCCCGAGCCGGATAAGCCTGTAAAGACAACCATCTTATTGCGTGGAATCTCGAGGTCGATGTTTTTGAGATTGTGCTCGCGGGCACCTTTTATGGTGATTGAGTTTTTCATACAATTAATTGCAAATAGCAAATGGCAAATAGCAAGAGTTACTTAAGCTTCTCTTCTATTTGATATTTGTTATTATAAACATAAAATCAGCGTCTAAAAGTTGACGCACTCCAACAACTGCTGGATTGGATATAATCTAGCACAGAACCGCATAATAACCAATACCCAAGCTACCAATCACCAATAAATCATCAATAACCCAATATGCCTAATAACCAATTGGTGATTGAAGTATTGAATTTTGGTTATTTATTGGTTATTGGAATTTGATTATTGGTTATTACGAGCATTGTAGAACAAAATTAGAACAGTGGCAAATGTGAACGACTTTTTGGCTTACTAAGTTTTAAGCAATTAGTTTAATGCCTATACAGTGGAATAAGTATAATAGCCCGGCAATTGTATAGTTAACCACTTTGGGTAACTGTACTGGTAAAACTGATTTTTGTATCAAAAAAGCACCTAAATAAGTGCTTGAGATTGAGAGTTTGAATTTAGTCTTTATCTAAAAGGAGCAAAGACGATTTCTTGATCCTCAGGTACATATTGAGTGTATGGCTTGAAGACGTGCTTCATGATCTTATTTCTTTCCAAACAGAATAATATTTTTTGAACAACGCCAATCCGCAAAATCGTAATATCTACTTGCTCAGGATATGGTTTTGAAAATGTAAATGAACTTCTATCAAAATTATGAATCAATAGATATTTTCTTCTTGGCAGAAATATTTTGAAAGCTGAGTAGACTACTAACACTGTTGGAAATGCCAGAAAGCAAGCACCAAAGACTATATTTATAAACTTAAAATCAAAAAAATGTATGTATAAAATATATGGTGAAACAATTACTAAATAAATAACACCTTCAAGTAGCCACATTATGATTCGTTTAATTACTTTGCTCCACTTCGCTTTAATAATAATAAATATATTTAAAGCTCTAACGATTACAATTAATGGAATGAGAACCGCGAGGCTTAATATACCTATAACTGTAAAGTGTATGGGAGCCATTTTTTTATCCTTTGTCGAAGATCTTTGATAAGAATACTTGTTTTAAACTAAAAGTCAATATGTGGACGTTATTGGGGTATGACGTTATAATGATTTTACTATGAAAAAAATAGCTTATTTAGTTGGTTATGCAGTTGCTTTTGCGGTAATTTTTTACGCATCCAGCGCGCTCGCGGCCACACCTCAGGAGATTTTAAATCAAACACTCGCCAATTATGATTCTGACTCGGGCATGAATATGTCGGGGGATATGAATATGGATTTGGTGGAAACCATCTCGGATAACAGTTATTACAACGGTCCGCAGAAAGTTTCTTTTTCAATGAACTTTGCTCAAAGAAGTTTGCCAAAAGATGATGAGGGATATCAGAATGGCGAAGGATATTTTAGAATCAATAAAATGTATATAGAGGATGAAACTGATGTTTTTACGATTTCCGATCCGCTCGCTATTTATTGGAGAATCGTGAAGCCGGATATGTATGTAAAAGTTGGTCAATTGCCGGAATCACTAAAGAATCAACTAATCGAACTGGGTGCGGACCTCTCTCCTATTACACAAAGATGGTTTACTTTCGACGCTCCTAAAGATGAAGGCATTAACGAAATTTTACCGCCAATAGCGCCGGGTGGCGTTGATCCTACTGATAAATTATTCGACATGTTTAAAAATTTGGGAGATAAACAATTTTTACAAGTCTTAAGTACGGAAAAAAGATATAAGAATACAAAAGGCGAAGATATGGTGAGAGTGAGGGTTGGTATCAATCGAAATGTTTTGTATCGTGAGTATCAAGCGGAGTTAAACGAGGCATATAAGATCAAAGATTACAAAGCGAGAACAGAGGCGATAAAGACGGCGCGTGATGAATATAATGAGAATCTTATTGACGCTCGAGCTTTGCACATGGCGGCAAATATCAATGTTACAAATCAGAGATTGGAAAGGATTGAATTTGGATTAACACAGACAAAGGATAAAGAAGATTGTGATTGGAATGATGATTTTACAAATGAGACATGTCGTGTAGTTGGTGAGACAACCGTAAAATTCAGTGCGGGTGTTTGGTTGAGCGAAGCGAATCATTCTCAGGTTTATATTCCTTACAATGCAATGACCATGGATGAGATGGAAGGGTTTTTTGCGGAAGCGTTGGGGCTTTAACTACGTCCTGCGTCGCACGTCCCAATCGTCCTACGCAACAAATGATATAAAAAAATCGGAGCTGAGTGCTTCGATTTTTACTTGTTGTTAGCGATCCGCTACCCACTCGGCTTGGAATTCATCGAGGAAAACCTCCAGGTATGCGTGGCGGCCAAAAGCGATTTGCCTCGCTGATTTAGTGTTCATGCGATCGCGGAGCAAAAGGAGCTTGTTGTGGAAGTGATGAATTGTTGCCTTATCTCCGGCTCTGTAAGCTTCGGCAGTTTGTTGCAAAGCGTAATCCGCATCAGGGTCGTGGATAGGGCGGCCTTTGGAACCGCCGTAAGCAAAAGCGCGTGCAATTCCGATGGCGCCGATGGCATCGAGCCTATCCGCATCTTGGACGATTTTGCCTTCGAGTGTGGACATTGGCGTAGGAACTCCCGAGCCTTTATAGGAAACATGATCGACGATTTCGACCACATGAACGATTATTATCTCGGGAACGCTAAGTGACTCCAGCCACTTTCGCGACTCACGACCGCCCGCAAAATCATCACCGCCCGCAAATTTCCAGTCGGCTACATCGTGCAGCAATGCTGCGAGTTCGATGACCGTAAGATCTCCGCTTTCTGTTTTTTGCAAGCGCTTGGACATTTGCCATACGCGGTAAACATGCCACCAATCATGCCCGCTCCCCTCGCCAGAGAAGCGCTTTTTCATTTCTTCCGCAGTTTTACAGATCCAGTCACCGCTATTCATTACTACCTCCGGCGTGTACTTTAAAAGAAAAGTCTTTATCTTGCAACAGCCTCCATGTATTTTCGGTAAAGACTATTGAATTTTTATTTGTTTCATATTTAACCAGATCACCTGCTAAATACTGCGAACCGCCGGCTTGTTTTCGGCTGTAGTGCCATTTTGCGAGACCGGAATCTTTCATGGTAAGTTGAATCCAATAATCCCCGGCATTTATTGATAAATCAACCGGAACAGAATACCAATCAAATTGATCGTGAAGTGTAATAACTTTTTCCACCTGTTTAATCAAATTGCCGGGCTTACCGCCATCGTCCGTATTTATTTGCAAAATCAAAGTACTTGGCACTTCTGTATCGGTTGCTTTTTGCAAATAAACCTCTATATCGCTTACATGAATTGGCACTGAAGTTTGTAACAGTTCCGCACCGGGGCTTGCAGCGCTAAATGTTTCGGAAGTTAAATCGTTTATCCGCCGGTAGTTGCCCAAGGGATAAACCAAAATATTTATTGATTCCGTATTATTATCAAAATCATGATCCATCAACTCAAGTTTTGCGGTTAACTTTATATCACCATCTTTTTTAGGAGCCCATTTTATGGTTAAGGGTACTGTGGAACCGGGGTTGATGAGCTTGTGTTGCGAGACAAAATTATTATCTTCATAAATGGATATCGGCAACTCATCTGCCTTACAATCTCCCAGTTGCTCGAGTGAGACATTGAGATTGTAGGAACCGGATAGGGTTGGCATACTGGAAACCAAATTAAACTCGCTTATTTCGTAATCTAAATTTTGGCATTTTAACCCGGACACAACAGAATCATTCATACTTGATGATACTGATTCGGTATTGGCGCAACCGGCTGAAATTGTAGCCAGCAACACCATTGAACCGAGGATAAAACCCCGTTGCATATTATATATTTTGTACCATTTTCTCATTTTCTCCACAAGAGAATTGAATATTTTTAAATTTTTCACATCTTGGTAATTATTTTTTGAATTGTTGTAATGATCATATTTTTTGTTCTATTGTTGGCTTTAATTATCATTTGTAATCCGTTTTATACTTGACGCAAACTTTACAGACTGTATGAAAATAAGTAGTATGGCTAAATATCTTAATAATTTTAAGTGATTTTTTATATGATTATAAAAACCAAGTTGCTATCGTTTATAGCAATGATTCTGGGTGTGGCTATTTGCATTCCGGTGCAAGCGGCAACTATCCCGCAGAACAAAGTTGATGCCAATATGGATGGCTTTGTGTTAACCGGGATATACTCTGCGCCCGGGGGGCAACCTACCGGTGCGGGTTCGATAAAAAATGGCAATGTAGGCGCTTATCCGGAATCGGCATGCGTACCCGCTTTAATTGAGGTGAAAAATAAAGATAATCAGGATGGGGATATAGAATTTTACGTTGTTTATGATTATACAAAGAATGGAAATGCAACCGATGTTATTGGTATAACCAATTTGGAAGAAGTTTCACCTAATTACATTGGAGCCCCCGCAGATGTGGTGGATAATCTGAATGACTTTTCATTTACAGGAAACGATTTTTCTTCCGTAACAGGTTTTGAAAGTACAACGGGCACGATAAGCGCATTCGTTTCCGGCCCTTACGGCGGTAATAATGGCAGTAACGATGTAATTACAGATACTGATTTACAAAGACACTATAATGTTTTTCTTACTAATGTTCCTCAGGGCGAAACCGTTTATGTTGTTGTTTGCGCTCGTTTAGGCGCGGACGCCAGTGATTTCCCGGGTTCGTCATTAAGTGCCAGAACCGGAGGTGCGGGCGGAGGCGGAGGCTCGATGCCAATATTGGGAAGCGCACTACTACAACTGCCGTCATTAACTATACAAAAGAACGTAGCCGATGGCACTGCAACTCCGGATATGTGGAGCTTTAATGTAAGCCCAATGATTAATGGCTTGTCGGTTTACAATATACCAACAGGTGAATCCAGCGTTACCATCAATAATATTGATACGGAAGGTGCTTTTAGCATCACGGAAGGCGCTGGTGCTGATGGCTATTCTTTTGCGTATGGAGAAGGCACAAATTGTGAGTTTGATGGTGCAACTGCATCAACAACTTTATTTGCCGCAAAACCGCAAATGACAGCAACCTGTATTTTTACAAATTCCATGGAACCAATTGCGCCACCGGCCACCACAGGTACTTTGGTTGTTATTAAGAATGTAATAAATGATAATGAAGGTACGTCTTCCGCATCTGATTTTGAGTTGAGTTTGGATCATTCCGATGGCGGTACAACATCGACTCAAGTTTTTAATGGTGACGCTTTGGGAACAACTTTTATCTTAAAAGCCGGTACATACGATGTTACCGAGACTGTATCTACTGAATATACAGCCGGCTTTTCCGCAGATTGTGCCGGCGCTTTAGCTGTTGGCGAAACCAAAACCTGCACGGTTACAAATGATGATACTTACGCACCACCGGCAGAGGCGGCTACCGGAACTGTAATCGTGGTTAAAAATGTAATAAACGATAATGCGGGTACGTCTGTAGCTAGTGATTTTAGTTTATCTTTGGATTTAACCACCAGCAGTACAAATTCAACTGTTCAATTTTTAGGAGATGCTTTGGGTAAGGAGTTGGTTTTGGAAGTCGGAGAGTACTCTGTAAGCGAGGTATTGGCGGAAGGATATAATGCAAGTTATTCAACAGGATGCACCGGATACCTGAGCGCAGGTGATGTTATTACTTGCACCGTTACAAATGATGATAAGTACGTACCACCGGCAGAGGCGGCAACCGGTACATTAATTGTGATTAAAGAAGTAAACAACGACCAGGGTGGTGAATTAGCTCCAAGTGACTTTAATCTTTCGGTAGATTTAACAACCAGCAGTACAACTTCAACTATATCTTTTGCAGGTAATGCATCCGGCACTGAAATCATATTGGAAGCAGGTGAATATTCCGTTTCTGAGGATATGGTTGAGGGATACAAAGGCCGCTTCTCGTTGGATTGTTTTGGATATTTAGCACCGGGCGAAGTAAAAACTTGTACAGTTTTGAATGACGATTATTCCAACGAATCAACCGGTACCTTAATCGTTATTAAAGAGGTTATTAACGATAGCGGGCTTTCAGGAGTTCCTTCGGACTTTATTATAAATGTTGAATACACGGCTCAATATCAACAAACCGGCGATTTAGCTTACGCAATGGCTTTTGCAAGTATACTTTCGTCGCAAATGGCTACAACATCTTTTCCCGGTAATGCAAGCGGAACAGAGTTGATAGTTGGCCCCGGTGAATATTCCGTGCAAGAGGAATTGTATGATAATTATGATACGACATATTCGGAAGGGTGCACAGGATCGATTTTGGCGGGTCAAACAATCACCTGCACAATTACAAATAATGATAAAACCCAGGGCGGAGGTGGTTCATCATCGGGTGGCGGAGGATCATCTTCAGGAGGCAGCAGCTTTGCCGGATTCTTAGACAATCCAAATACAGTGCCGACACCACCCACCCCACGTGTTTTGGGTGTAGAAAATATCTCTAAAAGATGTACTCTAACAGAAGTTGAAGCTTTGTATGTAAGTTCGATTGTAAACGAAGTTTTAGGCAACCTTGGTTTGGATCGCGATTTGAGTTTGGAAGAATATTTTAACGCGGTTCTAACCCCTCGCGTGGTTCCAACCGGACTTGGCTCTGCCATACTTGCGGCTGTACAAAATTTTGTAAATTACGGAACAACCAGCAACTTACGATTAGGCCAAGGTGAACGCGCAGGGGTAATTGACAGTTATCGCGCTATTTACGGAAGAATGCCTTTAGATGAATGCGACTGGCAAAATGTAATTAAGATTGCCAACACCACAACACCGCTTGATTTAAATCAAGATCGTGAAGAATCCATGAAGGCTACTTTTAAAACAATCTATGGCAGAGATGCCGATAGATCCAAATCCGCCGATGATATTGCGATTATGATAATGGCTTATGGAATACGCCCTCAAATTCGCGATTTAAGCGCAGAAGAATCCGCCATAAGAATATTTGAGCGTACTTTTGGTAAAAAGCCTTCTAACGCTACAGAATGGGACGCAAACCGAGCAATTGCCTATAGTGGCATCGCACATGAATTTTTAAATCCCGGTTTAGCAAATGCGGCAAGCAGGATGCTGACAATCAAGGTTAATAATGAACCAATAAGATAAAGAAGGCTTGAAACAGCGGAAATTGAATCAGGAACCGGGAGCTTGGGAAGTATCTGAGAATCTAAGCCTCTGAAACATAAAATCCACCGAGAGGTGGATTTTTGTTTACTTCCAGTTTAGGTAAGTGATTGTTAGCTGGAGGATGGTGGCGAAAGTGACCCAAAGCAGGTATGGGATTTGGATGTAAGTTATCCATCTAATATGAGGGTAGATGGCGAGCATAGCCCAGATTAGAGTCCCGAGTACCAAAAGTATATCTATCGACGCCAAAAGGTTGTTTTTGAGGCCGAATTGGATTGGGGTGAAGGCGGCGTTAAAGATGAGATTGAGAATAAAGGGTAAGATGATGATGAGTGGGAGCTGTTTAGTGGCAGCTTTATAAAAGACGGTGGAGAATGAGATAGCAATGAGAATATAAAGGACGCTCCAAACCGGGCCGAAGAGCCAGGATGGGGGTGACCAAGAGGGTTTGATGAGTTCTTGATATTGCAAATAGCTTTGAGTTGCGGGTGTTGTAGTTGGCATATACAATTTAGTATAAAGTATAAAGTTTAAAGTATAAAGAGTTGCCAGGTTATGCGAAAGTAAAAAGCCCAGCTTTTTAGCTGAGCATTTTACATGGCGGAGAGAGAGGGATTCGAACCCTCGATACCTTGCGGTATGCACGCTTTCCAAGCGTGTGCACTAGGCCACTATGCGACCTCTCCCGGCAGGGCAAAATAACCAATCATCAACAAAACAATAACCAATATTGTGATTGTGTGCGAATGATATCGGAATTACAGAAATTTGTCGAGTATATAAATATGATGAGTTAAAATGAGATTTTTCTCTAAAACAAGTGAATAGCGAATTTACTTTTTTCATAAAATTTGCCTTATTTTAGCGTAATTATTTACTTATACCTCTTGACAAAATCCCTGAACTATGCTATTATTATTTGTTTCTCATAGTAGTTTTGAACGAAGTTTGAAAAACTCATACCAAGGAGTAAAGAAATGATCCGCGTAACTCAGACCCGCGACCGAGACAACGAACACTTTGACCAGCCGACTCTGGAGATCGGCGACCCGCTGGTCGCCGCACTGCGCTTAGCGCAGATGGAGTTGGCTTACGGTGCGCGAGTCACCGAAGCTAGCGAGACTCGAATCGTCGTGAAGACGCGGGTGTTTGCCTGTGTCGACACCTCGGTTTTCGAGGGAACCGAGGAGGAGATGGAGCCCCTCGTGGAGCTCGTCTACTTTTACCTCAAGGCTGAGACGGAGCATGGCAAGGAAATCCTTGACCATGCGGTTTCAACCGCCATGAGCCTGCCCGGAGGAGTCGGCCGCAAGCCCTTCTACTTGAGTATGCTGACCCCCCTACTCTTGGGTGGCAACAAGCTCAAGGTTGCATTAATGCTTGCTTGCGGCTTGCGCGATGAGGAGCAACTCAAGGCGGGTCTCCAGGCTCGCCTTGAGGATCTCGTAGCTGCGGTGCAGCTCCAGCGCGACGGGCTCTGCTCATTCCAAGAAGCGCTGGAACTGTAGCTCCCCGCCCCTTACCCACTCCCCGCCATGTCTTTAGACCTCTGGCGGGCTTTTTTTATTAAAATACGATAAAAAAAAGCCGTGTGATTCACGACTTTAGAGATGATGAGAAATCGCAACTTTATCACCGGGCACAAATGTGTCTTGTGCATGCTTTTCTTGAGTCTTCGTCCAAACCCGGCGTATCACAACTCCAGCAGTTTGATTCGAATTTTCTCACCTTGGGAAACTCCTCTTGGTATTCCCTCCTAATCTCACGCACGGCTTCGGAGTGTGTGGAAACGGTATAACCAAGGTATACACTGTTTCTACTGCCATCTCTTGTTTCGACCCAGGCTCTACAGCCGTATGTGAGCGGCGGTGGTTCGTAATCCTGGGAAGTGTTTTTTGATTTGGAGCAGCTAACAAAACAACCCACAAAAAGTGCGAGTACAATGATGTGTTTCATGCCTTATCCTTTCTTTAAAATTAATATTGCAGTTTTCTGACAATATGTCAATCCTTAGAAATAAAAATACCGCAAGTTTTGCGGTTAGATACCTACAGCGGATACACCGTATCCACTATGGCGTTTTATTCGGTGGTGACTTTTTGATCGCATGTTTCCCTTGCCTTTACATCGAGGCCTTTCATGGAACAACTCCAGCAATTGACATTCACCTTTGATGAATCGACGTCTTCGTTATTTGTGAGATAAGTCTCACGCGCCTCATCGATAGCGGCTGATTTGGATATTGCTTCACTGGGGTAGTACTCTACTCCACCAACTCCAAACTCCACACCATCCCCCACAGGTACCGTTACTCCCGCAGTCCTTGCTCGGCAGCCAAAGTTTGGTTGCGAGGTGGTAGTCTTCTTTTCCTTTCCACAACCTGTTGTTCCGATAAAAAGTGCAGAGAAAAGTGTTGCTACAATGATGCGTTTCATGGTACTCCCTTTCGTTGGTAATTAATTTTGCATATATTGGTTATTTTGTCAATCCATGATACACAAAAAGACAGGCGAAGACCTGTCTTTTGATTTTCAACTTTGGTAATAATTGGCTTAAATAAGTACCTCTATTTGTGCTTTTGTGCTTAATTCTTTGATGTGAGCTCCAACTAAAGCCTGTTGCCTTTGTTGTACAATGAAACCTTTAAATTGATCGTGAATTTCTTCGAGTGGTGGGATTTCTTGTGTTGATGAAGCAACTTCTTGAGCGTAGATAGCTGTAACTTCTTCTTCTGTAACTTCGATGGATTTTAAGTTGAGTGTGTTCTCGAGATATTTTTGTACGGTTACATCGGAGGCTACCAGCCCACGAAGATCAGCTTCAGTGATGCCTTGTTGGGTTAAAGCTTCTTGGAACTTTGTAATATCTTCGAACTGGCCTTTGATTACCTCTATCTGAGCATCAATATCAGCTTCCTCGGCGGTTACACCGGCGGTTGCGGCAGCTTGCTTAACGAGGGCGTTGGATACCAAGTTATCGAGTGCTTGGGCTCGGAGCTGTTGGCGGTTTTCCAAGGTAAGTGTGGTTGGATCTATTCCCTGGCTGGATAGAATTTGCATTTCGGTTGCTTCGAGTTCCGCTTTTTTAATTTCGGTGCCATTAACTCGGGCTACAACATCGGGGAGCTCGGGCATTTCCGCTGTTATGTTTTGAGCGGGTTGTACATCTGTTTCGGCTGTTGTGTCGAAAAGATCGGCTGTTGGAGTATCCGCTACCGGTGTGGAAGATCTTGTAAAATAAAACCAGGCGCCAACCATGCCTGCGATTAAAATCACTACACCGGAGATAATAAGAATTTTTTTCTGCATATTTTTTTATCGTTAAAAAATATTATTAATATTTATTAGAGAAGCTACTATCAAGTATCTCCGTTTATATTTAAATTTCACTTAAATTATATCAAAGTGAGTATATATTACACCTTATTATCACAGAAAATACAAAGAAAAAAGTGTATAACTTTATTTCATGGACTATCTACTGCGATTAATTTGTTATTTTTTTACTTATTTGGAGTATGAAATAAATAATTAAATACTAAAAAACAGGTAAATACCTGTTTTTTATTTCAAAATTAAGTTTGGTTAGTTGCCGAGTTCCGAATCAATAATCTGTTTGAAAGAATCGAATGGCAAGGCTCCCGAGATAATTTGACCGTTAACAAATGTGGCCGGCGTTCCTTCTACACCCGCACCGGAGCCTTCGTTAAGATCTTCCGCTACACGAGAAGCTTTTTCTCCGCTGTCGAGACATTTGTCGAACTTTGTGGAATCCATGCCAAGTTCTGCGGCAATAGATTTCCATTTGGTTACACTCATATCGCCTGCCAAGTTGGATTCGAAGATTTTATCGTACATTTCCCAGAATTTACCTTGGTCCGCGGCACATTCCGATGCTTCGGCGGCTTTTTGCGCTTCTTCATGAAAAGATAATGGGAAATGGCGGAAAACAATGCGAACATCATTGGGATATGTTTCTTTAATCTGTTTCATGGTTGCATAATGACGACCACAGAACGGACACTCAAAATCTGAATATTCCACTATGGTGACAGCCGCATCCGCATTACCCCAAATATGATCGCGGGATTCGTCGACAGGGCGAGGATCCGCGTAAACCGGATCTGCGGTTGGTGGTGCTGTTGGGTCGGCCACGGTTGGGGCGGTTGGGGCGGGTGGATTTGTTCCTTGAGTCACTGCACCCAAGCTTTTACCGGACATTAGAAAGTTTAAAATAAAAACCAATGCAATTGTAGACATGACGGCGATGCCGGCAATTAGACCTAGAGCAAACGTTGTTTTTGGACTGGATTCCCAAACACTCTGCCCTGATTTTGATGTATTCTCCATAGAGGATAGTTGTGGATAAATTTCTTAAAATCTTAGATAACTGAGTTATTTTTATGGTTGCGCAACGTATTGTCAAACCTATATAGGTAAAAGTCTTAACGTCTTTCTAACTTAGGAAAAAGTCTTAACGTCATAACGTCTTAACGTAGTTACCGAGTTAGCTCCGTTATGACGTTATGACGTTATGACGTGGACCTTTGGTAAGTTACGACTTTAAGACTTTATGACGTTAGACTAGTTTGCAAGTGCGGTGTCGAGTTCGGTGCGCCAGGCGTTTGCATCCATGGCACCGACCAGCATTTTACGGTTTATGAAGAATGTTGGAGTACCGGTTAAACCCATGGAAACCGCTTCTTGAAAATCGCTTTCGACCAAACTCATTATTTGATCATTCAATAAACATTGACTGTATTTATCTTCATTTAAACCCAACTCATTTGCGATACTTATAAAATGATCTTGTGGTGAAGATTTGTATGCCCATGTGTCTTGAGTTTCAAAAATCATTGCATTTGACTCCCAAAATCTACCTTGTTCGTCCGCGCATCTGGCGGCCACTGCGGCAGATACGGCATTTTGATGGATTTGTGTAAGCGGCATGTCGTTCCAGATGAAGCGAACACGGTCTTGATATTCATCCATGATTTTTGTTAATACGGATTCCGCAACCTTGCATGCCGGGCATTGGAAATCGCTGTAAATACGCACCGTTACTTTGGCGTCCGATGGACCAAGCGCGGGATTTTGGTTGTCGTTAAACGTTATATTGGGATCAATTTTATCGTTTGTGCCCGGGTTCGACATTATTGCCCAAATTAGTCCACCAACAATAAGAACCAGCAAAATACCGGTTCCTATTAAGAAAAATTTTCGAATCTGTTCTTCTGAATTCATAATGCACTATTGTATGTATACGCAAGAGTTGAGTCAAATCTTTCAAAATACTGATCGTTCGTAACGTTTATAACGTTTATAACGAGTTTAGTAGTAACCTAGGTAACATCATTAACTCGTTACGAACGTTACGAACGTTATGAACGCGATTTTTTAATTTATTGCGACTGTAAATACTTAATTATCTGTAATGATGCTTTAGAGCCTTCGCCTACAGCTACTGCGATTTGTTTTTCGGTTATATCGGTACAATCGCCGGCGGCCCAGATTCCGAGAACAGATGTGGAGTTATTTTTATCGACGACTATTTCGTTGTATTTGTTTTTATCGACGATTCCCGCGAACTCCGTAACAGGGACCAGGCCGATTTCAATAAAGATTCCTTGAGCGGATTCGTGGATTTCTTTGTCGTGCGCATCTTTATAAGTTATACCATTAACGAATGTATCGCCCGTGATGGCAACAGTTTTGGCTTGGCCAACAAAACGAATATTGGGCTCGGCTGTAACTTTTTCCACAAGTACTTTATCGCCGTGCAATTCGGATTCTATGGATAGGATGGTTATTTTATCTGTGTATTTAATAAGAAATAACGCAGCTTCAAGAGCGCTGTTGCCTCCTCCCACGATGTAGCATTGTTTATCTTTAAAAAGCGGTGCGTCACAAGTTGCGCAATAGGTAACGCCTTTACCTTTAAACTCTTGTTCGCCCGGGACTCCGAGCTCGCGGTGTTTTGTGCCGGTGGCGATGAGAACTGTTTTTGTTTCGTACTCCCCTTTTGGGGTTTTGACGGTAAAACCGGTTTTTGGTTTTTGAATGTCGCTAACGAATTCTCCTGTTTTCATCTCGAAAGCATCTTTGTAATCTTTTAAATGTTCTTGAAACTTTTTGACCAGATCCGGTCCGTTTAAAAGATGAAAGCCCAAGTAATTCTCGACTTCCGAGCTCCAAAGAGTTTGACCGCCGATATTGCCGGCGAACATCAAAAAGTTTACTTTTTGGCGCGCAAGATAAACCGCGGCAGCCATGCCAGCCGGGCCTCCGCCGATGATGATGCAATCAAACATAAATTAAATAATAAATAATAAATAATAAATAATAAAGTGCTTGTAGGGTGCGAATCTCGTATTCGCCCGTTCTGTCGCTGAAAGCGGAACTTGCCAGTCAACAGCAGTTAGTACATCTTACCATGAACTAAATCGAATAACGAACTGTAATACTTGATCTTTAGCAATCAAAATAATAAGTATGCTAATCCTTTTGTAATCGAGTGAACCAAGGTCAAAAAAACCGCCATTAAGACGGTTGCCGACGAGAGTGAAAATAATGTATCCATCTGCCAATAACGAAGCCGCTCGCCAAGGATGCGATGAAGCGACCAAGTAGCCAAGGAGCTATTAATGAAGCATTGGGTATGTTTTGATCAAAAATAATCAGGCGAACAGAAAAGCAAGAAACGAAAGCTATATCAAAAACGAGATTTAAATAAATTGGCGTGTAATCAACGGATTGTTGATTCTCGGGTGATGGGATCCAAAAAAGTCCGTTGGATTTAAAATGAAACATCTTGATGCTATCTTGTTTAACGACCCACATCAAGAGGAATCCGCATATTGTAACAGTAATGACCGTAATCGTATTTTTGGGGGAAAGATTACCAAGGTGGTGGAATACCCAAAACAAGCTTAATGCAAAACCAAGCATCATCGAGAGCCAAAGTACCGCTTTAGTAGCTTTCATCGCTTCTCCTTTCAAAGAACAGCTTTAGAATGGCACAATATTACAAGCCAGTCAATATAAAAACCGCCTTGTGTAGCGGGTTATTTTTTGGGCGAAGAACCAAATCTCATGAGTTTGTTAAATTTGATGTATTCATACCATTTGATGGAAAAGAATACGACCAGCAGGCTGGATACCAAAAACCCCAGCATAGTGAACTCTTTGCCAAGTAGATTTTGAATCGGGTACACGGCAAAAATGCTTGTGTCCAAAATAGCTTGCATTATTATCGGTATGCGAGAAGGTTTTTTGTAAAGAACATCCGGTTCGGGAATCGTTAAAAAGCCCAATTGCATCCAACCGGTTTTTTTGGCGATGCGTTGCGTTAGGCGCCACATGCCATAGTAAGATAATCCGGAGATGAGGAAAGAAAATAATGCCGGATACAAACCGATCTTGTAGAGCCAAGAAACAATCCAGCTCCAACTGCAAACAAAGCATAGCGCAAAAAGTGCTATCGCCGAGTATCTTTCATCTTTGTTCATTCTCGATCCTTTCAAAGTGCTATAAAAAGCTTGGCAGAATCACAAACTTAGGTCAACACACATGCATACTTATTAAAACAAAAAGTATCTCGTACTACGTACTAAGTACTACGTAGTACTTAGTACGAGATACGTAGTTCATCATTCTTTGTTCGATTTTGCGGTATTTATCTTCACCATCATCCAAACTCCAAAGATTACAAGCGGTATTAAAAGCCACTGCGTTGGGGTGAGGTGAAAATATCTGATGTCGATGGCGCGGTAGAAATCTAAAAAGAATCTGACGCTTGAGTAGATTATGATGAAGAGTGAGAGAAAAAAGCCGGGGTTGTGCGGTTTGCGGCCAAGAATTAAAAAGATGATAGCGATTATTGCGCCGAGTATTGAAAGATACAGACCGTGATCGTGTCGTGCGATTCCATCGGGGTAGATGATACAAAGTGGGTTGGAGACACATGGGACTCCGGGATGATCATGAATCATGAAGCAGCCTAAGCGACCGATTGCGAGGCCAAAAGGTAAGCCGAAGATGGCAACATCTGCGAATTTGTAAAATGGAAGTTTATGTTTGCGGATTAAATAGATGACTGTGAGCGACGCACCGATGAAACCGCCGATGACGGAAAAGCCTGGTAGCGCAGGATTGATAGCATCTATCGGATTTGCGAGATAGTGACCCAGGTCGTAAAAGAGGACGTGAAAGATGCGGGCGCCAAGGAATGCTGCGAGAAAAGTCCAAAAAGCAAAATCCCAAACAAGCTTTGGATCAAAACCCTGTTGCTTAGCTCGGCGAGCGGACATCCAAGTGCCCAAAAGCAAACCTGTAGCAACCAAAAGGCCCCAGACTTGGATAGTGATTGGGCCGAGGGGGATTTGAGTGAATTGGAAGTATGGGAGCATAGAATCGAATTTCGTATTTCGAATATCGTATTTCGCGATTGTGTTTAATTAATATGTTTGCATTGATGACTTTTTTTTCACACCATCAGATCAATTATTCTTTTAAAAATACTTATCCGTTTTTTTATACGAAATTCGAAATACGAAATACGAAATTCGATTTTTATAAAACCTTCAGCTCCCTAAGCGCCTTCTCAAACTCTCCAAGTGCCCTCTTCGCTTCCCCGCTTCGAATCTGGAACGAGTGATCGTGGACTAGATTGTTTCTTAGTTTATGCGCCCACCAAACGTTTTTGAGGCGTGGATATTTGTAGCAGGCAACTTTGAGGCGTTCGCCGAGGGTTTCGCCCGGCATTACCAGGGATTTTAGGGCGGCATCAAGCAGGTTATCAGCTTCGATGATGGATAGTTTTAAGCCCATATCGCCGTTCATTTTGCTGGTTGAAACGATTTGCTTCCATCGTTTCTCTACCTGTTCACGGGTCATGCCATAGAGCTCGGGGCGGGTGAGTTTGTTTTTGAGCCAGATGAGGGCGACTATAACGAGGATGAAAACCAGGCAGCCCAAAAGGATCAGTCCGATGCTGTTAGCTAGCGATAATTGTTGAAAGATTGATTCTTCTGCCATATTTTATACATTTATACGTAGGGATAATCCCTTGTGGTTATCCGTACTATCGCCGACCGATGACGGAACTATTTAGCTATAGCTATTGCGCGGACGATCACCCCACTTCGTCATTCGACTACGAGGGGCACCGCAAGGATACGCCCCTACGAGGTTATTCAGTTATTTTTTCCTGAAGTATTTTTGCTGTTGATAAAAGTTTAGCTTCTTCGAACCAAGGGGCCAGGAAGTGGAGGCCGACCGGCATTTGACCGTCGGATTCGCAGGGAATTGAAAGTGCCGGTAGGCCGGCGACGTTGGCGGAAACGGTGAAGATATCTTCCAAGTACATTGATAAGGGATCTGAGAGTTTTTCGCCGAGCTTGAAAGCTGTGGTTGGTGCAGTTGGCGTTACGATAAGATCGACGCTTTCAAAAGCTTTTTTGTAACCATCGCGGATTAGGGTTTGAACTTTTTTAGCGTGAACATAGTAGGCGTCGATGTAGCCGGATGACAAGGCGAAAGTGCCGATAAGTATACGGCGTTGGACTTCGGAGCCGAGGTTTTCGGCGCGGGATTCGGAATAAGTTTCGAAAAGAGGCAGGCCTTGTTTGCGAGCACCAAAACGCATGGCATCGAAGCGCGATAAGTTAGCCGAGACTTCGCATGGCATGAGAACGTAGTAGACCGCGAGAGCCTCGTCGACGTATGGCAGATCGATATCGACAAGTTCGGCACCCAATGACTCCAAAAGTTTGAGTGATTTTTCCGTGGCTTCGCGCACATCCGGCTCTATGCCTTTTACAGCCCAAGCTTGGCGCGGCAGGCCGATTTTTAAGCCTTTGACAGTATCTTTCCAATCAGGAGTAAAAACTTCTACATCCGAGGTTGTTTGATCGGCATTATCTTGACCTTGGATAACGGATAAAACCAAAGCCGCGTCTTCGGCTGATTTGGCGAGCGGACCGATTTGATCGAAAGATGAGGCCATGGCTATAAGACCCGAACGAGATACGCGGCCGTAGGTGGGTTTTAAGCCGGTGATTCCACAGAAAGAAGCCGGTTGGCGAATAGAGCCGCCAGTGTCAGACCCGAGTGCAGCGAGGCACATGTTAGCGGTTACCGCAACGGCTGATCCGCCGGAAGAGCCACCCGGCACACGGTCGGGATCATGGGGATTTTTTGTTGGGCCAAAAGCGGATTGTTCTGTTGACCCACCCATGGCGAATTCGTCGAGATTGGTTTTGCCGATGATAACGGCTCCCGCGTCTGTGAGTTTTTTGGTGACAGTTGCATCATACGCCGCATTGTAAGTTGCAAGCATTTTGGAACCTGCCGTACAGCGTTTATTTTGCACCATGATGTTATCTTTTAGCGCAATGGGGATTCCATCCAAAGGACCAAGCACATTCCCCTCGGCACGACGAATATCGGAGCGGTCGGCTTGCTCCAGTGCTTCATCGGCATAAACTTCCAAAAAAGCATGCAGAGCTCCATCGAGGCTTTGGATTTGTGTGAGGCAAGCCTCGGTCAACTTTCGTGACGTGAGATTGCCGGATTCTAACTCTTTGATTGCTTGGGTGATCGTGAGTGTGTTGTACATATTGATTAAGCGAATTTCGTATTTCGAATTTCGTATTTCGCGATGGTGTATATTTACTTTATTTCGAATTTCGTATTTCGAATTTCGTATTTCGCGATGGAACAGATTTATTATATTGCGAATTTCGTATTTCGCGGTTACATTCGGTTGGTTGAGAGGATGAATTTATTTAAGATCATGTGAGTTCTTATTAATAAGTTTTCAGCAACATCATATTCTTCGGACGATAAATAGCCAACATCCAATGATATTATCAATTGATCATGTAGCTCGGTTAATGATCCTTTTGATATGTTGTAAAAATGAGCCTTTTCCTTAGGAGAAACGCGACTAAACCCTTCAGCGATATTGGATGTAACCGATACCGCCGAACGACGCATTTGAGAAGTCAGACCGAACATTTCCTCCTTAGGAAAATTTTTAGTGATTTTGTAAACAATCAATACCAGTTCATGTCCAACCTTCCAAACATCCAGATCACGAAATGATTTTATTTTTCTGCCTTCTTGATTATCCATAGTGCGAAATTCGAAATACGAAATTCGAAATACGAAGATTAATTTTTCGGATTAGAAAAAACACCCGGTGCCGCAAGCAGATCCCCCGCTCTGCCCGGGAAGTTCTCGAGGATGAGTTCGCGAGTCAGATCATCGCAATCGAAAGCTTCGTCGGGGCGGAAGCCTTGGGATTTGGCGGGCATGGAGAAAGGTTCGACGCCGGCGACATCTACTTTTTGGATACTCTCCACGTATTCTAAAATTGAGCCGACTTCGGCTGTCATTTTATCGATTTGACTCTCGTCGAGCTTAAGGCGGGCCAGTTCGGCCAAGTGGGCTACTTCGTCTTTACTTAGTTTCATATAGCACTTACTTTAGCCTATAAAACGTGTTATCGCAAGAATATTATTGACAATGTGGCTATTTTATGTAATATTATACTTATCAAACTAAACGTTCTTTCCCAAACAGACGGAGGGGAAATGTTCACCATCTCAACACTCTGCGACGACAAATTCGATACGAAGGTTGTTTGTGCTTATCATCTCGACGGCGACCTCATCCGATTCGACGAGGATCGTTGCGACGACGGATTCTTCGACACGCTCCGGGTCATGGGCGTCAATATCGAGCTCGACGACGATGGCAACGCAGTTGTCAATGCTCGATACCAACCGCTCTTCGAGGCCGTGTTCTCCTCATACCCGTACGTCCTGAACGACGAGGATATGATTGCGGCAGCCAGCCGGGTCGATTCCTACAGGGATTCGCTCCCACCCCCGCAACACGTGGCCTAAGCCACAACACATTTCTCCGTCACCTACCTTTGTATACCCGAGCTTGCTCGGGTTTTGTTTTTGGCTTGATTATTTAACTATTATGTGATAATATCGCTCACTACGAACCTTAAAACTTGTAACCACAAATCACAAAGGTGAATAATGCCGGCACAAGATATCACGCAAATCAGCTATCGCTACGCAAAAGAAAGAGTTGATACTTTAAACTCTCAAGAAGTTGAAGGATTGATTCGCGAGTCTTTCCCCTATAGTGCCAAGGGCGTAAAAACGGAACTTAGGACAACAGACCAGCCTTACAAAAAAATTCCAAGGTTTGATGAGTTTTGGTTGTTAATGGAAGGAAGGCCGGACGGCCTTATAGCGGTTTTTCGGCCTTTCATGGGAGGTATTGAAGCCGAATACACTTCTGCTCCACCTCCAACTCATGGCCGCAGAAATTACGCCGCTTACATTGTCTCTATGACAGCAGGAGTCGAGATTGTTCCGATTACCGCTGTTCGTGATTTCAGAGAGATAGCCAATTACAGAGAGTGCGCCAAAGGCTCGGATCTTTGGAGGCTATCGAAAGCCGGCCAGGGTACGCTAAGCGCCATGATAAACGGGACGCAAATCTATGGCTTTGACCCAAATAATTTTGAGGTCTGCCTCAGAACCGATGTCGCTTACCGCTCGTCATCGTTTGTTGCTGCGCTGGTATTTGATATCTTGATTGGCTCCGGTCAGAGAGATTTCTCGAGTTATCTTGTAGACAAAGAAAGCTTTGTGCGCTCGAGGTATCACCACGAAGCCTGGACACACACAGCCCAAGACCGCTTGGAAAAAATTCTCCAAGAACAACCCCCGGAAATACAGAAAGCCTTTTGGAATGCGCTAATGAGCCTACGAGAGATGCCTCTAAAACGAAATCGTCTAAAGGATCTTTTAGTGGGCTATGTGGGGCTGGAGAAAACCACCAACTTCTTTAAGGATTTGGGGAAACTCCTGCAAACCGGTTCCATAGCTCACGTTAAACTGGATCCGTATCAATGATTTATGGTCTAAAAGCCACCTAACTTTAGGTGGCTATTTTTTTTAAAAACTCATCCTCCCCTAATATCTCTACTCCCAACCTCTTAGCCTTCTCTGCTTTTGAACCCGGATCTGCGCCGACAACAACGAACGTGGTCTTTTTAGATACTGACTCGGAGACATCGGCGCCAAGCCCGCGGACTTTTTCTTTGGCTTCGTCACGGCTCATTGATTCTAAGCTTCCGGTGAAGACCCAACTCGTACCACTTAAAGGACCGCGTCCCACGTCGCTCGTCGCTCGTCCCACGTTGACGAAGGTTAGAAGGTTATCGAGGCGTTTTGATTCGTCTTTGTTGCTGAAATAGTCGACGATTGATTGCGCCATTACCTCGCCGATTCCTTCGATTTCGTCTAGATCTTCGATGGATGCTTGGCGGAGTTTATCCAGAGATTTGAAATGGCGTGAGAGTAAGACGGCTGTTTCAAAGCCTACATGGCGGATGCCGAGGGCGTAGATGAAACGTTCGAGAGTGACTTTGCGATGTGCTTGGATTTCTTTTACCAGTTTATTTGATGAGACTTCGCCAAATCCTTCGAGGCCGCCAAAATCACCGGGCTCTAAGCGGAATAAATCAGACGGTTCGCTGATGAGGCCTTCTTGCAAAAAAGTTTCGATTATTTTTCCGCCAAGTCCGCGGATATCAAAAGCTTGACGGGAAACGAAGTGGCTCAGGCTCGCCATCTCTTGTGCGAAGCAGCGGGGGTTTGAACAGACTGCTGCTACTTCGCCTTGTTTACGCTTGACTTCTGAGCCACAAATTGGGCACTTCTCGGGCATCTTAAATTTCTTTTCTTTGCCTGTGCGGAGGCGCGGGAGAACTTGAACGATTTTTGGGATAACATCACCGGCTTTTTCTACAATGACAGTGTCTCCTATTTTAAGGCCAAGGCGCTCTATTTCATCTTCGTTGTGAAGCGTTGCATGAGTAACAGTTGTGCCGGCAAGTTGGACCGGGTCCATGACGGCGACGGGAGTGAGTACACCGGTACGACCAACGGAGACTTTGATCTCGCGGACAATGGTTGTCCCCTGCTCGGCCGCAAACTTCCAGGCTACAGAACCGCGCGGAGTTTTGCCAACGATTCCCAGATCCGCAAAGCGTTTGTTGGAATTGACGGAGACTACAACGCCATCTATTTGATAATCCAGTTTATCACGGTCTTGCTCGATTTTATCCATCACTTTTTTAACTTCATCGATGTTTCTGCAAAGCTTGTTGTAAGGATTGGTTGGGAATCCTAAAAGCGACAAAAGATCATCCTCTTGGCTTTGGAGTTTTAAGCCAATATCCGCAACAAGTTGCCACGGAAAAAATGAGAGCTTGCGCTCGGCCGCGATTTTAGGGTCGAGCTGGCGCAAGCCCCCGGCAGCGGCGTTGCGGGGATTTGCGAGCAACGGCTCTCCGCGTTTTTTTAGATCTTTATTCAGTTTTAAAAGGCCGGAGCGGGTCATGTAAATTTCACCGCGCACTTCGAATCGGCCGGTTTGATGCTCTAGGAAATTCTCGGTTTTTTTGTAGTCTAAATCTTGATGATGTTTAGTTATAAAAGATGCAATTTCTTTGGAAGACGGCTGTCGGAGTTTAAGCGGGATTGCTTCGATTGTGCGTGCATTTTTTGTTACGTCTTCGCCAATAGTTCCATCACCGCGAGTTGCGGCGAGAGTCAGTGTTCCATTTTCGTAGATGAGTGAGCAGGCTAAACCATCCATCTTGACCTCGGCATATAATCCGTCTTCGTCGACGCGTGAATCAAGTTTTTTAATGCGCGCCAGCCACTCCCCCGCTTCTTCCTCGGAAAAAACATCTTCGAGGCTTAGCATGCGGGTTTGATGTTGAACTTTAACAAAACCTTTGGCAGGCTCTCCGGCGACGCGTTGAGTTGGTGAGTCGGGAGTGATGAGATCGGGGTGCTCGGCCTCCAGGCTGTAGAGCTCGTGCTTAAGCGCATCCAAAGCCGCCTCGGAGATCTCGAGCTTGTTTTGCACGTGATATTGATAACGATAACGGTCGATTTCTTGGCGCAATTTAGCGATTCTAGCTTGAGCGTCAGCCTTATTCATATACCCCTATTTTAGCGGATAGTTGGGGTTTTGTCATCAAAAAAATGATCTTGCCATATTTGCTAAAAACCCCCTTTCAAGCCATGATATGCATATATGAAAAATATACTATTCTTATTACTGGCGACCGGCCTATTGGGTGCGAGTTGTTCCAGCTCTGATTTGCCTATTGCGAGCACGGAAAACACTCCGAGGGTAAGTGGAAATCAAGAACAGGTAACGTTTGATGAAGAAAATGTTTCTGAAACTAATGTTTTGGATTTAAGCAATCAGGGGTTAACCAAAATACCTGACTACGTTTTTAGTATGACTAATTTGGTAGAACTTGATGTATCCGGTAATAATTTGACCGGTGCGATTCAGGCGGAGATACGGAATTTATCCAATTTAAAATATCTAATTGCCAGTGATAATATGATGACCGGTGTACCGGCCGAGATTGGGCAATTGAGTAATTTAGAAATTTTAGATTTGTCTAACAACAACCTTACAGGGTTGCCTTATGAGCTTGGTAATTTGCAGAATCTAAAAACATTTGTAATTTCGGGAAACGATTATAGCGAGCAAGACCTTAAAATTATTATGGATAAAATGCCCGGAGGTGTGCAGTTGGTTGATTAATAAATATCTTACAATTGATAAAGGTAATTGTTTGAGGTTTGTCGCTCAAAGTATTATAATGCCCGTAATATGATAAACACTTTAACCAAACTTATTTTGCCCGCAATTTTTTTAACGCTGGTTGCAGCCGGATGTAATAATGGACAAGTTGCTGTTGATGCAGATGCGGAGGCAGCCAAGCAAAAAGATATCCAAGAGCAATTGGATAATTTTTCTTGCTTTGAATTTTGTAATGAAAAGATGCCCTTTGTATGCCCGGATTATGATGCTGATACGTGCGAACAAGACTGCTTAAGTAAATGGCCCGATACAATTAGAGAGTGCATGGTTACAGCAGAAGATTGCGAACAAATTAGTAATACCGAACCTTATTGTGAGGAAAAGTTGGATAAAGATTTAATGCCCAAGCCCGAGCTAACCGAGTTACCAGCCGGTTGTAACGGAGCTTGTTTGCAATATAAAAAATGCGCAGGATACACAGAAGGTGCCGGTGCTGAAGATCAGGAATATGCTTACGAGAGTTGTATGCAAACTTGCGTTGGTTGGTCTGAAAAGACCATTAATTGTGTCCGTAGTAAGCAGATTCATCAAGCAGCTGATTGTGCCGTAATGACAGCCTGTGTGCTGAAAGAAGCGAATAAGTACTTACAATAAATCCAATCGTTACAAATTAAAATCCCTCCGGAGTTGGAGGGTAAAGTTTGGTTATGGCCGAATAGACCAAATACCTCTACGGGCATTTTCTGTTAATTTTTTCTCTAACTCTTTTGAGATGATAACCGCTCGATTGGCAGGTATATCTACAAAAACTTCATTGCAGTTTGGGCAGTGTGCCGTGTTATCTTTTTCATTGGAGACTAAATTCATCCCCTGCCAACCACAGTTACATCCAAGCATTTTCTCCCCCCTAGCTGTGTTTACTTTTAGTAAAGCAACTATCTGAATTTATGTCAATAGAAAAACCCTCCGAGTGTAGGAGGGGTTGGGCTAGTGTTGCTTGCTGGCAATAGGTATGGAAAGTGTTTTTTCGAAAACATCATCTAAGGTGTTTAGAGCACAAAGATCGGCCTTGGGCATATCTTCGTTAGCCAGCACCTTCTCAGACTCATCGACTAAATCATTTAAACGATGTTCTACTGCAGACAGGTTGTCTAGAATTTTTTGATGAGCTTCCAGAACCCTGTTTTTATCATCATTTGAGAGTTTTTCGACACCGAAAATCCGCTTAATCCAGGCTATTGTACCCCTTTCACGTGCTATCCAGTGAGCTGCCTCAACTTGTTCCAAAAGGGCTGCGTGTGATTCGCGAATTTTTACTCTAACTTTTATCAACTGTTCTTGATGCCTCTTGATTTCTTCCAGAAGGATGTTAGCATCTTCTGATACTTCATTATTTTCTGCTTCGGTTAGCTCACCATTCTGACCGGAGAGTTGATTGACAGCTAAGGTGAGCTCATCAGCTTTAGTTACCGCGAGATAGCACTTGGTTAAAAGTTTATCGAGCGAGGCTAAAGATTTTTTAACAGAATCTTCTACCATGTCTTTTACATAGCGCTCGAGGCAACCCTTTGTGGTTTTAAAGCTAAGTTTCTCAAAAAAACTCGCCTTTTTTAGACCTTCCGGTAATATGCCGTAGCCAATCAAAATAGCTCTCACCAAGTAAATAATTATCATTATTATTACACTGGAACACAAGGCAATAAAATACGAAACCGACAGCACGTCATCAAGGTGTTGCTCTTGTTCGGTATAAAGCCAATAATTTTTATCCAGAGCATCAAAAATCACTTCAAACATGAAGTCTAATAAATTATAGCTAAGATAAATTCCAAAGATATAGGAAATTAGCAAGGTAATAAGATGGATAATTTTTTTATTTATGGTTAGATATGCTCTTTGCCGGAAATATTTTATCGCACTGGTAATGAGATAGAACATAAGAACAATGGCTAATGTTGTATACATAAAGCCAAATGTTCCCAGATACAGCACCCCTAAGAATGCTTCACTGATAGAGTTATAAAACACAGCTGCCGGAGTAATTAGGAATAACATGATTCCTATAAAAACAAATGTATCCCAATTACGTTGCCAAAATGTACCTATTACTTTGTGTTGAATATAATTTCTTGCAACACTTTCCAGGTTACTTTGTATTGCATGGCTATCGAAATCTTTTTCAGTTACTTTACTAACCATTTTATATCTTCCTTTTTTCAATGTACGTTGATGCAAGTTAAGCAGATTAATGACAAATGGTCAATACAAAAACCCTCCGAGAGGTGGAGGGTTGATTTTTCAGTTTTCATCATCATCTTCACTATGCTGAGGCAACTTTGGCGGTTCTGTATTAATACACCTATCAATAATTTCCTCAAGTTTTTCTAGAGATTCTTGACTCGCATCTGGTAGTGATTCAACGGTTGCAACAATTTCAGCATCAGCTCGTAATTGACGCATCGTCTTATCCAACTCTTCTGCGTTTTCCAGAATTTCATTTGGATTTTTTTTAACGAATTCATCTACTTGCTGAGGGAGTTGTTTTACCTGTTTAACAAAAACAGCCAACTCCTTCTTCTTTTTAGCATCTTGCTGACGTTTTTCTATCAGCTCAACCTCTTGCCTACAGCCCTTGTAAAAGGTCTTGACTTTTTCTCTGTACGCATCAAGGTTATCGCATGATTCTTCAAGAGCTCTGCGCTTTTCTGCCGCTACATGCAGTGAACATAGCAGATCTTCCGGAGCGGAACCTTTTTCTTGTTTAATAGAGCCTTTGAAATAGGCCTCCAGTTCTGTTGCGCGCTTAACTGCCAAACTGCCTTTTACATGCAGTTCATCGATTGCAGCTAGGCTTTCTTTTTCCATAATATCTATTTTATCCAGTAGATATCGCGCTACAGCTCCACTCGCAGTACGCAGTTTATCTCTTTCGGGCACAAAGCTTTGAGGAAGGATGTTCGCCTTAACCATCAAATACCTGACGGCTACGGTTATAAACATCATAGGCATGCTAATGGAGTATGAGAGTATAACCGAATTTGTTAACACAACAGGGTCGGTGTCACCAAAGTTAATCGCAAGAAGAATCTTACTCGCGATGTAGATTCCACCCACTACTCCGAGGTTCATTGTGAATAAGCCCCCCACAATCATGAACAACCAGTTTAGTGAACTGGTAAAAATCACACCTCCCTTTTTATGCCAGGTATTTCCAGGATTAAGTTTGAAGTAGCGATAAAGACTCGCAAAAGTACCAGCTGTAATAAAGCTACCAACCAGTACATTCAATAATATCAAGCTATATGTCACTATTGAAGCTAACACAGCATCAGCGAGAGTATCAGCCAAAAACATACCTAGCACTGAAGGCAGTAGAAAGATTAGTGCTAGGAATATTAGAGCCTCGTTTCTAACAAAAAAAGAAGTAAAGTATTTTTTCTGCACATATTGCTGAGCCCTTATTTCCAAGTCTTTGAGAATAACGCTCTTGTAAGGTTGATTCTTTGCCAGTTTCATCTTGGTCCCTTTTTTTGTCGATGTGCGATGATGCAAGTAAAGCAGAATTATGGTAAAAAGTCAATACAATAACTAATAACAAATGGCAAATAGCAAGAGTTACTTAAGAGACTCTTGCTATTTTCTATTTGCTATTTTCTATTTGCTATTTTACGGGCAAGTTCCCGCCAACCCCACCTTCTTACACAGCTGTTGCTCGGAGAAGACTATGTAGCTGAAGATACCGGAGAGGATGTTTTGACGGGGCATGGAGACAGAGAGTTTTTGTGTTGTGCCTTGGTAGGTGCCTTCGGATCCGAGGACGATATCTCCAAGATAATCGATTTGATTATTGCCTATGTCGTATAAAGTTATTTGCACATCTTGAACGGAGCAGTTAAATGGGCGCAGGCGCAAGCGATAGGATTTTGAGGTATCTAGCGGGGCTATATCCATAGGAGAGATGGCATCGAAAGGTTGAATCATGTAATTGGAATCAGCCGGCCAAGTAATGCCTCCGCCCGAGAACTCCCAAGCCGCATACGCAGCCTCAAACTGAGGTGTTTTTGCTCCGCAATCACTGCCGGCAAGCCAGCTGATGGATACTCTGGCGGCATTTGAGGTTGATGAGATATCATCGGGGTCGAAGAGATCAATAAAGGCCAATTCTTCTTCGGGGAGATAGGAAATTCGTTTAACACCGGTTTGCTCGAGCCCTGTTGTAGATTCCCAGCTTGTGCCCCCGGGGTAAACACTCGCCGCCGCGGCCATATCCGTTAGAGTGCGGTTATCTTTGCGGATGCCAAAAAGCTGAAGCTCGATTCCGGAGTTGGCCATGTAATAGGCGGCAACGGATTTATCCATATTGCGAGATTGCTCTACACCTTGCATAACAACTATTCCCACGCCAATAGCCGAGATCAGAATCGCAGAAGTCAAAATTAAAGCCAGGGCAACGATGTTGCCACTTACGAATTTCGAACCACGAACCACGAACTTCGATTTTTCGGAGGCGTCGCTCTTTGTTCTTTGTTCGTTGTTCCTTTGGTTATCGGACATAAACTCTAGAGGAAATGCTGGTTTGGGCGGATTGAGTAAAGCTTTCGCGTTCGTTTTTGGCATTTATGGTTAGTGTGAGATTTACGGTTACGATTGGTTGTTGATCGTTGGGATAATCCGCCGGAGAACCGGAAAGCTCAAATGGAGAAACCTGGGGTTGGATATATATATCGAATCTATCCACGTTAACATGCTTGGCTGTAAGCGGAGCCCAGGTTAAACCGCTGTCCGGAGTTATTAGCAAACAAGAGACAGCGGGCTCATCGGCGCAGAGCGAATCTCCGGGGGCTGATTTTTTAATTTCCAGATAATCGCCATCCGTTTTAAGCAATCGCAGGGTTGAGGTTGGGTTGGTTATGGAAGCGGAGTAATCTATTTCGGATCCGCGAACCGCGCGGGCAACATATTCCAAAACAAAACGCGTATCTTGCTGAACGGTAGCCGCGTTGGCTGTTTTATTGGAAAGCCTCATGAACTGAATATAGGTTTGACCAAGAATAACCATAGCAAAACTAAAAAGCATCATAACCACTAAGAGTTCTGCCAAAGAAAATCCAGAAACCATGGTCAATCGTCGCACGTCGCACGTCCTATTCGTCCCGCGTTGTTTTGACGTAGGACCCTCCTTCGCTGAAGCTTCGACGGGCAGGCGTGGGACGTAGGACGTGGGACGTTGGTGTATTTGGTTATCTCCAATCATACAGATCTGTGTAAATGGTTAGGGAATGGGTTTTGCCTTTGCGTAACCAAGATATATCGGCTTTTGCGCGAATGCCTATTTTTTCCGTGTAAGTACCGCCTGCGCATGCGCATCCGGCGGGTACCTGGGTTAAAGAACGATCCGCGGGATCGGCGCAAATTGGGGCAAAGGTAACCAATCTTGCAAAAGCGGTGGAGGTACCGCTTTGATTTGTGAACATGCCGGCGGGATTTTTATTTATTCCGGCGCTCGAAATGGCATCAACCGAAAAATCAAAAGCGGGAAACGATGTGCCCTCCCAGTTTGGTACAGCTGTGCAGTCTGTACCCGTATCCGTACCTAAACCGGTATCAAAATCCACGTTGGTTAGCCAATTTGTATCGCGGATGTTTTGGGTAATCTCTAAAGCCTCGCGAGCCAGGTTCATGGCCGTGATATGATCCGCATCTTGCTCTTGTAAAACCACATTGGAAAAAACCAGGGTTACCGCGCCATACAAACCCAAGGAAATGATAAAAAAGACGATTAACATCTCCATTATGGTTTGACCTTGTTTAAAATGCATCCTCATAGCGTGGATATTCGACCTGTTATGCGGTTTATCTCGATTTCTATTGTATCGTTTGATTTTAGGTGGCGAATCCGGATTCGCAAAAGAGCCGATTCGGGAGGTGTGGTTATGTCGTAGATTCTGGCAGTTCCATTTTGACGCATAAACGCGATATCAGCAAAAGTTACCGAGGTTGTTGACGACATTATTTGATCTATAACAACATCCTTTCCAAAAAGAGGCATTAAACTACGTATTTGATATGCCTCGCCCGCATCCGTGTAATGATAATCTATCGAGGCCTCGGGATTTATATCGGCAAACAGCACATATGTTGATGTGCTAGTTTCCAGATGGAGGCCGTAGGCGGCAGGAATACCATCAGTACAGGGGTTAACTCCGCAAGCAACCTGGCTGGATTCGCAAACAGCCAAGTTGGTACCCGTGTCGCAAATTTTTATGTTTTTTGCGGATAAAGCGCGGGCTTGCATTGCCCTTATATCCGCGGTTAGCTGGCGGGCGGCGGTACGCAATTCACCGGTTTCGCGTGAACTGCCAAGTTGAAAGATGGTGATTGTGGCAAGCAAAACAACGATTGATAAACCGATCAATAATTCTATTATGGTGAAACCGTTTGATTTATGAAATCGCATGAGAAATCCAAGCAAGCACACCCGGGCCCCACCAAAGTGCGGCCAGTGTACCCGATATTAAGGCCGGAGCAAACGGAATGCGCATGCCGGGCTTTATTTTTTTTGACAGCAATAATAACAATGCTATTCCCCCGCCAAATATATACGAAAAATATATTGCTATGCCAACAAGCGGCCAGCCTAAAACCGCACCTAAAACACCGCCAAGCCAAATATCCCCGGCGCCTATCCAGCGTTTACCCGAGACAACGTATTGGAACATAAAGAATAGAGCGACGATAGCAAAGCCCGAGGCGTGAGACCAAAGGATGCTGATGGTTGAGGCTCCAGCCAAGCTTTGAAGTGTCATGTGCCAAACGGAAAAAACTATACCAACCCCAACCATTAATTCCAGAGGAAGCTCCATCCAGCGCATATCCATTACTACAAATATCAAAAGGGATAGCATGAAGAAAAACTCAAACCCCACCCAACCCCAAGCCATTTCGGGCATGAAACGTGCTACAGAGATTACCGCTAACAAAGCTGCGGCCAATTCTACCAGTGGATATTGAGCGCTAATCGGCTTACCGCACATGGCGCATTTACCCCGCTGAACAAGCCAAGAAAAAATTGGCACCAAATGGCGAGGGTGGAGTTTGGCTTTGCAATGCATGCAATGCGAGCGACCCATTATGGATGAATTTTCATGAGCTCGAATCGCAACCACATTTATAAAAGAACCAAAAAGCGAACCAACAATGGCTGTAGCAAACAGAACTATAAATGCTTCGAAGAATTCCATTAGTTTATCATCTTGCGTCCTACATCCCGCGTCCTGCGTCGTTTAGCCAACGATTGGGACGTGCGACGAGCGACGTGAGAAATTAATAGTTATTTAATCTCATCCAGAGTATCAACTCCAACAGAATGAGCAAAGTATGTGCCGGCCGGGCCGTAGGCGGTTTCGCGTTCCGTGGCAAACATTAAGCTGTAGCCGGCTTGCCCACCGCGATACGCGTAATACTCGTTGCTTTTTGGACCAACCGGAACACGATCGAGCAAGATAGGCGGGGTTGGATCTTCGGCGGTGGTAAAACCGTTACCACCCAAACGCTCGGCACCGCCGGGCTCGCCAATGTAAATGCCATCGCTTGTTGGGTAGGTGGCTTTTTGAAGCCAATACTGCCCCAAAGATGCGCGAAGTACGCTGATATCAGAGACTCGTTTGGAATCACGCGCCATTGTGCGCTGAACACCAAGAGCGTAAACGAAGATGGCAATAACCACACCTATAATCAAAACCCCAATTAAAAGCTCGGGAATGGTTATCCCTTTAAGCAGACGTTGTCGATTTAGCATATGAAACATTATACCATACCAACATCATAGCGTCCTACGCTGGTCCACCATAGCTTCAGCGAAGGAGGGTCGCTCGTCCTACGTAGCTCGTCCTACGTCCTACATCGCACGTCTAACGTCTAACGACCTTAACTCACCCCTGCCCCTCTCTCACTGAAACAAGTTCAGCGCTTTGCTCACTTTAAGCAAGGTAGTCCTGGAGTATTTCAGGAAAGATGGGGGGTTGGTGGATGAGTTTTCCCAAACTAAAATCCCCGGACATGCCGGGGATTTTGTAATTGAGTTTTTGTAATTAGTTGATGATGCCTGTTTGGACGGATGTGTGTGGACCTCCACCAAGGCCTTGCACATCTCCTTCGGTAAAGAAGAAAATTTTAAAGTCATCTACAACAGCATTTGCGATTGTATTTGGTGCGATAGCGTAATCACATTCTGCGGCTGAAGCCGCTGTGCACAATGTTGCGACATTGCTTGGATCCTTCGTTAAAGAAAGATTGATAAATTCGTTGGTTTTGTCTGTTCCTGCCGTACCACAAGTAGCCGAACAAATATGAACAGAACTAACTGCGAGAGGTGCGTTAATAGCCGTAGCAGCAGCTGTACATGGTCCATTACAAATATAAAGATTTTCGGTATTAGCTGCGGCGAATGCTGCAACAACAGCTCGGGTATCTGCTACGCGTTTGGAATCGCGGGCTTTTTCTTGGGCGCTGCCAAAGGCAACAACAGCCAAGGTGGCTAAAATACCAATGATGGCTATAACCACCAAGAGTTCGATTAGAGTAAAACCTTTTTGGTTTTTCATAAGCATGGGATCTTTAACTTAAGATTAAAGAATGAAAAAAAATGAAAGAGTGAATAAATGAAATATGTGTATAAGTATAGCACATTTAATTAACAATTGCGAATTACTAATTAACAATGACTGTATCGCCCCACAATTTTAATCATATAAAAAAATTCGGATTAATTGTTAATTGGTAATTGTTTAGACACCGCCAGAGATATTGTAGAGCGGGATCATAATTGCAGAGACCATGAGGCCAACACCTAAGCCAAGGGTAACAATAACTATAGGTTCAATTAAAGTAAGTATTGTGGCTGATGCGTTATCAACACTGCGAGAATAAAAATCGCTGATGCGTTTTAAAATATCGGTAAGTTGGCCGGTATCCTCACCAACGGCCATCATCTGCACTGCCATTTGCGGTACATAACGGCTGTTTTGCATAACCGATACTATAGATTCACCATCGTTTACAGCTATAATAGTATCCATTATCATACGTTTCCAAACTTCGTTGCCAATAACCGATGCGGCCACTTCAAGCCCTTGCACCAAAGTTTGCCCGCCCTTCATAAGAGTGTACATGGATTGGCAAAAACGAACTATGTAAATATCGCGCAATAAACCACCAAAAATTGGAATATTCAATTTTATTTTATCAAAATTGTATCTCCCCTCCTCTGTTTTTAACCAAGCCCACATAAAAATACCAATTATAATGGCTCCCAAAATAAGCACCCACCAAAAATTTACCAAGATGCTTGAAAAGCCGATAAGAATTCGTGTGGAAAGAGGTAACTCCGCTCCCGCCTCTATAATAACTTGAGTGAGTTTGGGAACCACGTAAACCATCATAACAAAACCGGCAACAAACATACCGGCGATTATGAATGCCGGGTACATTAAAGCACCGCGAAGCTTACTTTTTATGTCAAAATCTTTTTCTTGTTGATCGGCGAGATAATTTAAAACTTCGGATAACTGGCCGGTTGTTTCACCCGAGCGGATCATGTTGGTAAAAAATCCGGAAAAAATATTCGGATAACGTTCCATTGCATCCGATAATTTGGCACCGCCCTCGATTTCGTTGGCGATATCGGCCATAATCTCTTTTAATCGAGGGTTTTTGGTTTGGTGCACAATATTGCGAACCGAATCCACGATTGGCACGGAGGCGGAAACCATAACCGCGAGCATACGTATGGTTGCAACGAGTTCTTTGTTTTTAACTTTGTTTAAAAAACGCAAAAAAGAATCAGCACCTTTACTTATGCCGGCATAAGGCTCGATAGAAAGCACCTCGTATTGGCGTTCCTCTAAAGCTTCTATGGCGCTATCATTATCTTCAGCTTCAACAATACCGGATTGTATCCGACCATCGGGAATTCGTACTTGATAGCGAAATGTTGGCATAGTTACACTAGTATTGATTGGATTTTTCTTACAACATCTTTAGGCAGTGTGTGTGCTTTGATGAGGTATCCTGCGGCACCCAAGCCGTTCGCCCGCTCTACATCTTCGCGACCTCCCATATTTGTGATTACCAATACGGGTATTGAACCAAGAGCGGTGTCCGACTTAAGCTTCTCCAAGACTTCGAAGCCATCCATGTGCGGTAATAGAATATCCAAAAGTATAAGCGAGGGTTTTTCTCGCTCGGCCAGTTTTAACCCCTCCTCGCCGGTACCCGCCAAAATTGCTTCGTAGGAGGCATCTTCTATGGCTTTCGAGTATATACGCGCTAAAAAGGCATCGTCTTCGATAAATAAAATTTTTTGCTTTTCCATAAACTTGAAATAATCAATAACCAAATTCCAATATCCAATAAATAATCAATAACTAATCCTTACATTTCCAAACAAATCAAAAAAATAAAATAAGAAATTACAAATCACACAATTAACACTTAATATCGTTTGGTCTTATTTGGTTATATTTGGTCATATTTGGTTGTATTTATTAAATTTTCTTTTTAACCTCCGGCAAATTGGGCTCCGGTGGTTTTTCCAGTTCGTCATCTGTGTCGGATGTATCTTGGGCTAAGCGCATCACTTCTTCAACAGTTGTCAAACCCTCGGCGGCTTTAAGAGTTAGATCTTGATAAAGGGTAATCATTTCTTGTTTATCAAACTCTTTTTGAAATTCCTCTCTGGAGAAACCACTTTCAACAAGCCTTTTGGCTTTATCGGAGAATTGAAACAGTTCTGCAACTGCGGTGCGCCCGCTATAACCTATGCCTCCGCATTTGGGGCAGCCTTTGCCGTGATAGAAGGTAATCTTTTTTGTAATATCAACATCTGTGAGATATTTTTTAGGGATGGTTTGCAGTACATCCATAAGTTGTTTGCGGGTTATTTCGGGGATCTCTTCTTCCTCTTTGCAAAAATCGCAAATCTTGCGAGCCAAGCGCTGAGCAACTCCAAGGTTCATTGTTGCGGCAAGCAAGAACGGCTCTAAGCCCATATCGAGCAAGCGGGGTACTAAACCGTAAACATCATTGGTATGCAGAGTTGAAAAGATAAGGTGGCCTGTGAGTGAGGCGTGTATGGCCAATTCGGCGGTTTCTCTGTCGCGGATTTCACCAACCATCACCACATTTGGATCTTGGCGCAAAAGAGAGCGTAAACCGGCCGCAAAAGTGTAGCCTATCTCGGGGCGAACTTGGGATTGATTAACTCCTTCAATATAATACTCGACCGGATCCTCCAGGGTAGAGATATTAACACCGTCGGAATTTAGCAAGTTTAGCGCGGAAAAAAGAGTGGTTGATTTACCGGAGCCGGTTGGGCCGGTGATAAGAAAGAGGCCATGAGGTTGTTTAATCTCTTCTTTCATTATGGCAATGTATTCTTTGCGGAAACCCAAGCGCTCTAAAGTTGGAGCACCGGCTGTTGTGTCCAAAATACGCATAACCACCTTTTCATGTTCAACAACGGGTAGTGTGGAGATACGGAAATCGATTTTTTTATTGTTTATTTCTTGAGTAATACGGCCGTCTTGCGGTATGCGGGTTTCATCTATTTTAAGATTGGCCAAAACTTTTACGCGCGAAACAAGCGCAGGATGTACGTAGATGGGCAAGGTTAGTGTTGTTCGAAGAACGCCGTCGATACGATAGCGAATTCTTGATTCATTGCCCACGGGTTCTATATGAATATCGGAGGCTCCCCCATCTACGGCATGGCGCATAATAACAGAGAGCATCCTGGAAACCGGCGCGCCTTTTATTATGTCCTCAATATTACCCTCGGGCGCTGATTCTTCTTTTTCTTTTTCGTATTTGCCTTTTGCGGCTTCCAAAGAAGTTTCGATTTCGGCCTCCAGCCCGCTTAATGTTTTAACCAATTTATTTATTTGAGATGCCGGAGCTGTTGCTATTTGCAAATCCCAATCTTTCTCGCCGGCTAAAAACTCTAAAGATTCTACGGCACGGTAATCCTGGGGGTTGCGTAAAAGAACTGTCAGTTTGTTATCTTTAAATGAAAGTGGAACCATTTTAAACGCGGTTAACGTTTGCTTGGGAACCATGTTTACAACATCCGGGTTTAATTCCGCATCCGAAACATCTAAAAAAGGTACTCCGTAAGCCTCTGCTTGCGCCTCGGCAAAAGCGGTATCACTTACATATTTCGCTCCCACCAATGCTTGCTCCAAAGTTTTTCCACGCGTAACCAAATCCTCGGCTATAGCGCGGACTTTTTCATCTATGATGCCTTTTTTTTGTAATATATCGAGGATTGGATCTGTCATAGTGCGGAGGATTCAATTGTTGAAGTTGGAGATTCCGGGTTTGTTTCTGCTGTAATTACCGGTGATATTTTGAGCTTGGAACGAGGAACGGCTATACCCTCTTCGGTGGCCGAAGATGCGTCGGGAGTTACAATTGTATTAAAAGGATTCTCGCGCCCTATGGGCAGATCGGGTACAGGTTCCATATAATCCTCTTCCAATTCGGCAAAGGCGGGGTGTTTGGAGATATCAGCCTTGGAATTAAAGACCTCGGCTTTTTTTGCGGGGGTTGCAGGCAAAATATCTACGGGTTTCAAGGCACGGGAAACAAACATAAAAACAACACCAACCATAGCTAATGCGGAGATGGCCATAATAATGCGGGATAAAATTGGTGGTGCTTTGGTAAATTTCATAAATTAAGGTTTGGTTGTTTCACCCGGATAATAGTATGTTCTTAATTGAAGCGAAAAATCAGAGCCATCTTCCGTAAAATTGGCTACCGTTAACATTTGAATATCGATCATGCGCAAGCTTACCTCGAGTGTGCTTAAAAACTTTTTCAGTGTGGTGTAATTAGGGGCCGTGATACTTAGACTTAACTGCATACTCTGTAAACTTACCTTTTTACTGTTTGTATCGGATATGGGACTAAAAACAATGTTTTTGATTTCGACCCCGGATGCTACAGCCGAACGATTCAATAGAACCAGAGTGTCGGGAATGCTAAAAGATCTGGGAAGAGCTTCGTCCACTTTTTCCAAAACATCGGGCGATATGGATTGCGCGGCCGAAACGGATCTGCGTAATCCGGAGAGATAAACCTGCTCATTTTCGAGATTAACTTTTATGGATTCCGCGCTGGCGAGAATGGCTTTATACTCATCTATTTTCGGTTTAATTACCAAGTACCCGGCACCCACCAAAATTGTTATCAATATTAAAATTATCGAACTGTAATATTCGGTAAAAACCTTGGAAGGTTTTTTGAACTTTGGAGCTTGGTCGGAATTTTGATCTGACCGGCTTTTTTGCGTTGTTATGGACATGTATAAGGCTATCACTTTGCCCGGCCGATAAATCAGCTGGGCAAAAAAGAACCCTATTGTTGTTTTTGATTATTGGATTTATAAAAGCGTAATGCCTCGGGTTTTAAATCTATAACAAGTTGAAAAGTTATGTATTGCCCTCCCTCTACGCCTGCAAGTGAAAAAGCGTTTGACTCGGCGGATTCAACGTAGGGAGATTCTTCAAAGATGAGGAGTTGGCGGGCGGCGGTGTTAAAATTTAAGGCTGTTACACCAAGGTTTACACGGCCATCTTCTGTCATCATAAAAGAATCGTAGGAAACATCCACAAGCGTATTTTCTTCTAAAAATTTTAAGACACTGCTTGCCGAAACATGGGAATCGAGTAAATCACTCAGTGTGATTAAGCGAGGCTCGAGATCTTGGAATGATTTCCATTTTCCTTGTTCTGTTTTTATTTCTTGACTTAAGGAATTAAAATTTGATTGAATTTCGTTTTGTTTTGTAATGGCCTGTGCAATCGCTTGGTCGAGCAAGAGGTAAGCGCCGGCAAAAATAACACTAAATAAAACTGCCAGAAAAACCAAAGTGAACTGGCGCTTGGGTATATTAATGTGCAGATCTTTCATTACCTGCTCGTCTAAAAGGCTAACATGGACCGGTTTTCTAACACGTTTAATAATGCGCACCCTGCGGCCAACTCTTGGTTTGCTTAGTGATGGACGTATGCGAGCCGATGATTTTTGGCCGGGTTTTGCAGGCTCACCCGGTTTAGCTTGAGCTGTGCCTACAGAGGTTTTTGATGTTGCTATTGGCGTTGTGGCGTGTTTACCTGTTGATTTTTCTGCCGGTTTGGCTGTTGCGGTTATGGTTTCAGCCTCGCCCTTGGCTGATGGTTTAAAGAATTGCGGTGGTGTTTTGGCCGGGGGCTCGAGCGGGCGCGGTGCCAAATACTTCTCTTTTAGACTATCAACCAAAAGACTGGCTTTGTAATAAAGCCTGGTATATAACGGCTCGCCTATTAGCATTTCATCAACCTCGCTGGCGTCTACTTCTATTATTTCCACATCTTCCTCCTCGGCCTCGGGCACATGCATACTAACCACACCGGTTGATGAGGTTTTTAAGCTATCTTGTTTTATTTCTTCCTCTTGCTCCCTTAAGGAAGCAGGAAGGAATGAAATGTCAGACATAAGTAATAATTAGTCGGTTATATCACGCATGGCACAGCCAATGGCAACGCTGAATCGAGATCCTATCTCGTCTAGTATGGGGCGGAGGTCGAGCGGGTATACAACACGCGCCCAGGGATCTCCCAGGAATGAGTTTACATTCATTGTTTGGGTTAAGAAATCGGTTAAACTTGGTAATAATGCGGAACCTCCGGTTAAAATTATTTTATCAATCCTGCGCTGTTCCCCGGCATCACCCCGACCTTGGTAAAGTGAGAACGAATATTTGATTTCGTTTAAGATGGGTTTCATTAGGCTCTCTAACATGGGTGTGAGATCGCCGGATGGGGCGAAAGAGGCCATGGAGCGGATATCGCGTTTCATTGTTTCGGATTGTTGATAAGGAATACCCAACATTTGCGATATGGATTGCGTAATACCATCTCCGCCTACCGCGATTGATCTGTTTAAAAAAGGTACTCCTTTATCTACAACAGATATGTTTGTGCGGTGAAATCCGATATCGATAATCATAATACTGGAGCGGTCTTTGCCGATTAAAGCACGGATTTGAGCAAATGTTTCGGTTTCCAGCGAGATTAAGTTTAAACCGCAACGTTTATTTAATAGTTCGATGTAGCGATTAACCAAGTTTTTTGGAGCGCCCGTTAAAAGAACTCGCGAGACTTTCTTTTGCCCCTCTGTTTTAAAGGCGCCTTCGATTACTTTGCTGTCGAGTTGGATTTCTTCGAGTGGTACGGGTATGAGTTTTCGAGCTTGGAGTAAAATCGCTTCTTTTAGCTCTTTTTCGTTGTTTGCAGGAACTGAGATGATGGATGTGAAGATGGATGAGACAGGGACCGCGGCAATGGTATCTTTGGTGGTGCATTTAGCCTGCGACAACATGTCTTTGATGAGTTTTGCGGTTTCATCGAGACGGTCCGTGAACATGGAATCGAAGCTTTCTACCGGCCTGTCGGAGTAGGCGTAGGTTACCAGCCTGGCATGCCCGCCATCGTTTGCAAGCTCGACAAGTTTAACACCGGAAAGGCCCAGATCCAGGCCGATAAAATTTTTGGTTGTTTTTTTAGAAAAGAATCCCATATTTGTTTAAAATGATACTTCGGTTGCCCGCGGTAATGACTTGCTCATATCAGAAAGACCGGGTGGAGGGTTAACTACGGCTCGGCCATCAAATAAAATGCGCTCGGCCGGGCGAGCCGGGTCAGTATTATTATCTCTTTGCAGATTAAATTGATTAGCTATAAATATGCCGACCATGTCTAAATAATCATCCGGGGGCGAACCCGTAGTTCCCGTGTAGATATTGCTCTCCGCGAAGTACACACCGCTAATCTTGGTAACATTTGGATCTATATAGATATTGCCACCAGCGCCAAAAGCGTTTTTAACAACAACCACACCAAATGATGCCAAGTTTTTAAGCCTGCTTTGTACCGCGGTTGCTGAATAATCGATATTATCGATTATACGCAGATCAGCACCTTCGATTAATAACAAGCCCGAGCCGTTACCGGTTGTTCCCAGGCCATTTGCGAAAGTTTTAGCCGGAAGCACAAATTCACCGGAGCCCGTGTAATGATAAATTGTACCATTTAATGTATTTGGGATGCCGGCTGCGTTTGCGATATTTTTAACAGGTGCATAGCGATTATTAACTCGCATGCCAGCCAAATCCAAGAATCCGAGTTTATTGCGATAATTTGTTTCGGTGGAGGGAAGTTCGATATTACCAACGCCTTCTTGTTTGCAAGATTCTTCACTCGTCCAGTCGATTGTTTGATCAGAGCGAAGGCACCATTTTGTATTTGATAAGCCTGTTTGATCTGATGGCTTTGTGCCCGTGATACCTAAATTTGCATAGATGTTACCGGTAGAGACTTGCAACCATGCCGAACATACGGAGGCTAGGGATCGGCAATCGCTATCGTAACAATCTACAAAACCGGTCCCATTATCACTTAAATCGTTACAGCATTGATCGGCTTGATTGGGGCCTGCGGGGAAATCGGTACATTGGGGTTGAGGCGGTACACAAACCGGGTCGCCGGCACAATCAGAATCGGCACAATCCACATCTCCATCGCTGTCATTATCGACACTGTCGTCGCAAATTGTTTCCGGCATACAGACAGGATTTGCGGAACAATCCGTATCGGCACAATCTATAGGACCATCGAAATCATTATCTACGCCATCATTACAAATAGACTCTGTGCAAGCACAATCAGGGTCTGCGCAATCTACCAAAGTATCCGCGTCATCATCGATGCCGTTATCGCAAATTTCGGGACAAGCGGGGGTGCCAACACAAGCAGAGTCCGAACAATCGGTAGCGCCGTTTAAGTTATTATCGATATTATCGGTGCAAACTTCGGGATCCGGATCTAGGTGCATGCCCAAGGCGGACATATAAAAGTTGATATAACCGATCCCCGAACCATCGGTATTACCATTCCAGGCAAAAGGAGATCCGGTGTTTGCGGCATTGTGGAATGTTTGAGTAACCGGGTTATATACAAGTTTGTAATAAGTGGAGCCGGCAGAACCATCGCAAGCTCCCAGATCATTACAGTTGAGAGATATCCAGCCGGCATCTTTTTGATTACAAATTACAGCCCAGCCATGGACCTCGACAGTATTAGTACCTGTTATTTGCTCTGCATAGGCATAAAACTCTCCGCCTGGTGGATCCGGGTAGAAAGTTCCGGTACATGCTGGAATATTGCAAGAATTACCAAAACAAATAAAACCAACATTATCAGACCAAACAAAACCATTTATCGCATGACCGATTACAGTTGCATCTGGAGCATCCGGAGGCGAACTATGCGAACCCACTGACCACATAGACGGATTCCAGTGTGGTTGAGTGGATGTTGCAGGATCGATATTGATTCCATAGGATCCGCAAGGAGGAGTACCGCAAGCACCTGCGTTTATATCGTTTAAAGAAAACCAACCTACGTGCGTGGTCCATGCCCAGCCAACAATGTTGTCGGCTGTTGTGGCTGTCGCGCTGTATGGTTGAAGAGTTGTGCTGTGCGCGATTCCAAGTGCAATACCAAGAGAAATAAAGAAAATCCCTGCCGGAACGGCAAAGTGAGCGCGCCAAAATGCGGGCGTCATGTAATCATAAAGCGCCTTGCGATTTTTCGCTTTCTTGAGATTCGTTTTTCTCGGGGGCATTTGGCTAAATTATACCACAAAAACCGCCGGAAGCGGTCATCACCTGGCTGTGGATGACTTAATAGCCATCAATAACCAATACCCAAGCTCCAATCATCAATAAATAATCAACAAACTAATAACTAAAGATGCAGTTTGTAAAGTTTGTAAAGTTTGTAAAGTAGTTACTGAGTTGGTTCGTTTTATACACTTTATGAACTTTATGAACTTTATAAACTAATACTTAGTGCTTCATGGGTGATTGGTTATTTTTTAGCGTCCATAGCGCGGTTTGCGAGTGCGTCTGCTTGTTTGTTTAGTTCGCGTTTGACGTGGGTGTATGTGACACGTCCGCCGAGTTGAGTCTCTAAGTTTTTGACTTCTAAAAATCGCTTGGCGAGATCTGCGTTTTTGACTTTATATTGGCCGCGGCATTGGCGAACCAAAAGCTCGGAATCGGCAACTATTTCTACGGATTTGGCACCAAGCTCAACAGCACGGGTGAGCCCGGCGATTGCGGCTTGATATTCCGCTTGATTATTAGTGGTTTCACCAAGATATTGTGAGATTTCAGCGATAGTTTCGCCGGTTGCTTTGTCGATTATGGCGACTCCGATACCTGCCGGCCCGGGATTTCCGCGGGCACCGCCATCTGTGTAGATCTGTAGGTTCATACTTATGCTTCGCTATCGCTACGCAAAATAATAAATAATAAATAATAAATAATAAAGTAAATCCCATCCGCTCGCTTTGTTATTTGTTATTTGTAATTTTTTAATTAATTGTGTCGCTTTGTTATTTATTATTTGTTATTTAATGTCTTACGCGCGTCTATGAGTTTGCATTGGATTTCGGTACGGCCGTTCCATTCGGATTTGCTGATGTCGTAGACAATATCGATTTGGTTGCCCGGGTTAAAGATATCTTTTAGGTCGGCTTTGTAAAAACCGATGACTTTTTGACGTTTGCCGAATTTATCTTGCACCAAAGCTCGAACATGATTCTGGGTAGCACCAACCATGGAGGATTCCAAAACCGTTAAATTTGCTGTCATGAATATGGGTTTGGGATTCGACTCGCCAAAAGGCTCGAAGCGATTTAAGGTTTCTAAAAATTCCATGGTCAGATCTTTAAGTTCAATTTGAGTTTCAATTTTTAAAATGGGTTTTAATTCTTGCTCTCTTAAGAATTCGGCGGCGTGATTGCGCATTACATCCGCAAAAAGGCGAACATTTTCATCAGAGTCCAGGCTGAATCCGCAGGCTTGCGCGTGGCCGCCAAAGCGAGTTAGTAAATTGCCGCCAACTTCATGTAAAGCTTCGGTAATATTATAGCCAAAAATAGAGCGCCCGGAACCAATCCATACACCATCATGTTTTCCAACAAAAACGGCGGGTTTTCCGAATTTATCGGTATATCTGCCGGCGGCAAGGCCAACCAACGATGGCGACCAATTCTCGGACCAAGCGAATATTAGTGAGTATTGATCTTGAGTTTTAGTGAAATGCTCCGCTTCTTTCATTAGTATTTCGGTAGCTTTTTGACGAGATTTGTTTACAGCCTCCAGATTTGCGGCTTTTAACGCGGCGCGACTTTCATTTTGCTCCAAGAGAAGATCTACAGCCAAAAAAGCATGCTCCATGCGCCCGGCTGCGTTGATGCGCGGCCCAAGCACAAAACCGACAGATTCTGAATCTAACTCACCCTTTTTCCAGTTGGCAATATTAACCAAAGCACGAAACCCGGGCCGGCGCAGTTTGTTTAGTACTTTTAAGCCGTAGACTTCGAGTGTGCGGTTTTCGCCGACAAGCGGGACGATATCTGTGACTGTTGCGATTGAGACTAAATCCAAAAGCCATTTTTCATAACCGGCCGGGATTTCCACTCCCCTTTTCCTTGCTTCGATAATGAGTGCGTGAGCAACCTTCCAGGCCACACCAACCGCGGCGAGATTTTTAAAAGGATACGTTTCCTCGGGTAAGCTGGGGTGGATACAAATTGCATCCGGTATTTTATCGTTAAATTGATGATGGTCGACAACTATCGTATCTATCCCCTTTTCTTTGAGCACGTCGATCTCCCCGGCGTTCGCTACACCGCAATCTACCGTGATAAGAAGATGCGTGCCTCGTTCTGCGATGCGATCGACGGTTGCCATGTTTAATCCGTAACCCTCGCGCTCGCGGTGCGGGATGTAGATATCCAGCGATAGCGCTGTGTCGGTTAGCGGGAGGACGTTGAGGAATTTGGAAGAATCATCTCCTGGTACATAGTCCTCGGTACTTGGTCCTGGCTTCGAATTTGCACCAGCGAGCATTTGCAGAGTTGAGGCGAGGACTACTGAGCCGGTTACACCGTCGGCGTCGTAGTCTCCGTGGATTACCACGTGTTCAGCACGTTCGATTGCATCAAAGATCCGATCCACCGCTTGTTGCATTTGGGTAAATAAAAACGGGTCGTGAACATCACGCTCCCAATCGGGATTTAAAAAATGATCGATCTCTTCGGCTGTATTTAACCCGCGCCTCTTTAGCATTCTTATGGCTACGGGATGTAAATTACTTATGCTTGGATCAGTATCATTATCCCCTGAATCATCAATAATTTGCCAGTGCTTCTGCATAGCAAAACTACACTATCACGTGGACGAGAAAGTTGCATGTGGACTAATTACGATAGGCACAAATCTTAACGTCATAACGTCTTAACGGGGGTGGTTGAGGTATGTACGTTAGGACTTTATGACGTTAAGACGTTACGACTGGTATTAGAAAAACATCAACGGTGAAACCAGTGCGATTATCATGAGCACGATTATGGCCGTGACGAATGCTTTCCAAAGTTTTTTCTTAGTCTTGGGCTTCATAAACCTTGATTAACTTGATTAATTGATTAGCATGATTATCTGAGTTTTTTGTGTACTCTTTTAAATTCAAGACTTTTACCACCGAAATTTATTAATAAACCAACCTCCATCTTGTATGCCTCTAAATAATTAAATGCTTGAGCCAAATGCACATCCTCCAAATGAGTTAAAGCTTTTAATTCAACCATTATTGCTTTTTCAACAAAGAAGTCTACTCTTCTTGATCCTACTTTGTAGTTTTTGTATATTAACGGTAGGATTTTTTCTTTTTCAAATTTTATATCTTGCAACATCAATTCAATTGCTAAAGCTCTTTGATATACAACTTCCGGAAAACCATTACCAAGTTCCCGATGTACACTCATTGCACATCCGATAATTTTATGAGTTATATCCTCATGCGACATATAATCAAGCTAATCATGTAAATCGAGCGAATCAAGGTCTAGTTTCGGCGAAGAACTTTAATAAATGTCTCGGAGGGGATTTCGACTCTGCCTTTACCTTGGCTTAACATACGCTCTTTACCTTTTTTCTGTTTCTTTAAGAGCTTGTCTTTGCGGGTGCGGTCGCCACCGTAGAGTTTGGCAAGGACATCTTTACGGTAAGCGGAGAGTTTTTCGGAGGCGATGACTTTGGCGCCAACAGATGCTTGAATTTTAACAACAAACATCTGACGCGGCAATGATTCTTTAAGAGTTTCAACTACGTAGCGACCATGATGGTAGGCTTCGGATTCGTGGATGAGGGTTGCGAGCGCGGCTACAACTTCTTCGGCTACCAAGATGTCGAGACGGACGATTTTGGCAGGGCGATACTCCAAAAATTCGTAACTTAAAGATGCGTAACCGGCTGTGGCGCTTTTTAGTTTATCATGAAAATCAACGATAACCGATGAGAGCGGCATATCGTAGTGCAAAACAGCGCGTGTGGTTTCGAAATATTCGGTGTTTTTGTAAACACCACGGCGGTCGGAGACGAGCGACATTATTGCCCCCAGGTAATCGGTTGGCGTAACGATATCGACTGTAACCCAAGGCTCACGAGCTTCTTTTAAACGTGAGGAATCCGGGTATTCCAAGGGTGATTTGATAACCTTTTCTTCATTGCTGGTTAAAGTAACTTCGTAGGCAACCGATGGAGTTGTGGTGATAATCTCCATGTTATGCTCGCGCTCCAAGCGTTCTTTAATTATCTCGAGATGGAGAATGCCCAAAAATCCGCAACGAAATCCAAAGCCTAAAGCGGTTGAGTGCTCGGGATCGAACTGAAGGGATGCGTCGGAAAGTTTGAGTTTAAGCAAAGACTCACGAAGGCGAACATACTCATTGCCTTCGGATGGGAAGATGCCGGCGTAAACCATTGGGCGTACTTCTTTGTAACCCGGTAATGGTTTGATTTCTTTATTCAGCTTTTCTTTATCAGACACCACAGTATCACCGACTCGGACGGCTTCGATATCTTTTAAACCGGTGACTATGTAGCCAATCTCCCCTGTCTTTAAAGAATCTTGCGGTGAGTACGCCGGCTTTAGAGAACCGATTTCCAAAGCTTCGCCCGAGTGGCCTGTAGCCATAAAGTGGACATCTTCGTTTTTTTGCAATTCACCATCGACGACTCGAACATAGGCAACAACTCCCTTAAACTCATCGTATTTGGAATCAAAGATAACAGCACGGAAAGGATCATCTTTTTTACCCTGTGGAGGTGGAACTTCGGTTACAACTCTTTCGAGAATTTCGGGAACGCCGACTCCGGTTTTGGCGGATACGGACAAAATCTCTTCGCGTTTACAACCAATGAGCTTAATAAGTTCTTCAGCACGGCGCTCGACTTCCGAGTTGGGTAGGTCTGTTTTGTTGAGAACCGGAATGATTGCGAGGTTTTGCTCGATTGCGAGGTAGAGGTTGGCGATTGTTTGTGCTTGCACACCTTGAGTGGAATCGACGAGCAAGATTGCGCCTTCGACGGCTGCGAGTGAGCGTGAGACTTCGTAGGTAAAATCAACGTGCCCCGGAGTGTCGATGAGGTTAAGTTGAAACTCTTCGCCGGCTTTGGACTTGTATGACATGCGGGCCGGTTGAAGTTTGATGGTAATACCGCGCTCGCGCTCTAAATCCATGGTATCCAATAATTGCTCTTTCATTTTACGCTTCTCGATAGTTCCCGTAACTTCCAAAAGACGGTCCGCGAGTGTGGATTTGCCGTGATCTATGTGGGCAATGATGCAGAAATTTCGGATTGATTGTTGAGACATAAGTCCGTCAAGTCTATCAAGTCCGCCAAGTCTATCAAGCGGGTGGATGTGGGCTAGATGGACTTTTGGCTTGATAGACTTTCAGCTTGTGAGAGATTACCTTGTTTAAGCGGAAAAATCAAGGAAAAAGAAAACCGGCCACGAAGTGTGACCGGATGAGAGAATGAGATACGGGCTTTATCGGTGTGGTGCGAATTATACGCATGCAAGCGCAGGCGCACTAACGGACAGAGCGCGACTGCGAGCCCGGGTGAGCCACCGATAACGGACTTGGGAGATTCCGCTCTGTCTGCGGACAAGGGGGCGTGCAAAAAGCACAGCCCAGCCTAAATTCGCTTTGACGCATCACCGTTGCCAGAGAGCAATGTACCTCAGCGACTCCCAAATACCGGCGGGTACCCTTCGCAAACGAAGATGCCGCGACCCGTATCTCATCCTTTGTATAACTAAAATTGCAGAAAATGTCAAGAACCGCTTCAAGATAATGGCAAATGACAAATTGCAAATGGCAAGAGTTTATTATAGTTATTTGGTTAAAATAGACAAAAAACAAGAGTTTCCGTATTAACTCTTGCTATTTGCCATTTGCTATTTTTTATTTGATCGTCGGCCCATCCGCAGTCGGCGTATCTGTTGTTTGCATGTCGAGAAGAATTACCTCATGAAGCGGGATTTGGAATCGGACTGATTGTTGTATTAAATCCCGTGATATTGCCTCGGTTTGTAAAAGCTCGGGGCGGATTTGAATTTGACGTAATTGAATAGCTTTCAAGCGTTCGATTTGCGCGGGGGTTAAACGCTCTTCCAGTTTATCGCCGACGTTTATTGGCGCACTCCATTTAAATGTTTGATCGGGTTTTTTAAGTGTCGCAATATCTAAACGTTCTGAAGCAAAACGATAAAAAATATCTTGTTTTTCGACATCTGTTACTTTACGAAGTTTTTTAAGTAATTCGGCGCGTGGATTTTGACCGGGTATCAGGATGGAGGGATTAACTTTAATGGAATTACCCGCTGCCACCATAACAACATTTTGGACTGTTTCTTTTAAGTTTTGCATTGCTTCTCGCGTGGAGACTGCGACTTGATTACCGGCAACCGTAACATCTATTTCACCATCTACCATAGAGACACCAAAGGCTGTTCCCCTTACCGTAGCAACTACATTGCTGGCTTCAACAGAGAAGCTCTCGTCCGAACCAAGCACCTGTTCGAGGCGAGTCCAAATCTTACCGGCCTCAAGAAGTATTTGCGCGGAGAAACCTTCGTCACCCGCGCCTTCACCGGGCATAATTGTAAGCCTTGTGCCTTCGGGTAGGATGGAGATGCCGATATTGGGATATAGCAATCGAGCTTCGCCTTTAGTTACATCGACATCATCACCCGCGTAAAGCTCCATTTGATTAATGGCCTGTGTTTGCTCTGCTCCGCGAGAGACGGTGACCTCGGCATTTTGGGTTAATAAAAGTATAGCTAAAACGGAAGGGTCGCCAACTTCTGAAACATCTAACTCATCCTTATCCATTAAAGCATTATCAGACGGATTTATTTGAGCGGTTTTGGGGTTATTATCGTTTTTTTCATAAGAAACCGTTGGCGGAGTTCTGCGGCAACCGGCACCAAAAATTACCATGAATACTACAAATAGTAGCGATATTGACGTGAGACGTTTAACGTTAGACGTAATCATATGGAGGTATTATAGAGTCTGTCTAAAACAATTACAAATGGCAAATATCAAATAGCAAGAGCGCGCCTGGTATCTCTTGCTATTTGATATTTGTTATTTGCTATTAAATTATATCCCCTGTGCTTGATCTACACCTTCAGAGATCTTAGCCTTGCGCAAAAGCTTGGATTTCATGGCGGAGATGAACTCGTGGAACTCTTGGACTTTGAGCAGAGTCGCGAGTACAGAAAAGGCTGTGATACCGACAACGGTTGCGGCGCCGGCTTGGAGGGCAACCTGCAAGAATGTTCTAAGTGGATAGATTGTACCGATGTATTGGCGAGCCAGCCAACCAAAACCGAATAAAGCAACAGACGCGATGATTGTTTTTGAAAGTGAAATTGTGAGATCTTTGCCTTCGAGATGACCTCCGAGGCGTTTACGGAGAACGAACCAAAGCAAACCGAATTGCATAAAGGCTCCGATGGAAAATGCGGCCGCGAGGCCGGTTACACCAAAATTATCTTTAAGTAAAAAAGCGATGATTATGTTGGCCGTCATGGATATGAATGCGATGATGAATGGGGTTTTACTATCTTTTAAGGCGTAAAAGACGCGCGTGAGGACGGGCGCCGCGGATTGAGCTATGAGTGACAGAGCGAACATGGCCAAAACATCGGCCGTGCGGATTGTAGCAGTCCAATCGAACTCGCCGGCTCCGTAGAGGATACGGACTATTTGCGCGCGGAGCAGAAGAGTGAGAGCTGTGGCGGGGATTATCAAAAAGAAAACTTTACGAGTCGTGGATAGAAATATCTGGCGCAGACCATCGAGATCATTTGCGGCTGCAAGTTTGGAGAACGCCGGGAGCGATGCTACAGCAAAGGAGATGCCGATGAGGCCGATTGGTACGTACTGGAGATTGTTTGCCAAGTTGAAGATGGCAACCGAGCCAGATTCGAGAGATGATGCGAGAGCAATTAAGACTATAAGATTGATCTGCATGGCGGCGAGCGCGCCAACACGAGGCAAAGTTAATTTAAGAATTTGCCTGACTCCCACATCTTTAAAAGAAGGTTTTTTGAGTTTATCCATACCAAGCGGAATTGCGACGATGGCTTGGACTAATAGATGTAAACACGCACCAATGACAACTCCCCAGGCGATTCCCGCAGTTCCAAAGATTGGAACTAAAAAGACGATTCCCGCGATGATTCCCAGATTGTATAAGACCGGGGCGAATGCAAAAGCTACAAAGCGGCGCATGCTTTGGAGTATTCCTCCCATTACGGCAGACATGCCGAGGAGAACGGTTGAGATGAGCAGGATTCTGGAGAGGTTGATGGTTTCTATGAGTTTATCTCCGGTAAAACCCGGGACGGTGAATGGGACGAGTTGGTTGGCAAAAATCGCGAACAATCCGCAAGCAACAACCAAGATGATCATGATTGTAGAGAAAACTCGGCCGGCCAAGGCTTTTGCTTCTTCGGACCCCTTGCGATCCATATACTCGGTGAAGATGGGTATGAAACCTGCGGTAATGGCGCCTAAAACTATGAGTTGATAGAAAAAATCGGGTAAGCGAAATGCCGCATAGTAGGCATCCAAAGCATCGCCCGCACCAAAAGAAGAGGCAAGCATGCGGTCGCGGATGAGGCCGACGAGGCGTGAGGCAAGCGAGGCACCGCCGATCAGTAAAGCCGCCGAAGTAACATTCGGCGTTTCAACCTTCCAAAGTTTTGTAATCAACTTAAACATCAACTATATAATAGCATACGTTTATAACGTTTATAACGTTTGTAACGAGTTATGCGGTTTAATTGGCAATCAAATATTTATTGACTCGCCTAATATGCCAGCTCTCACAACCAATTTCATTCTTTCATTTTTTCATTATTTAATTGAGACTCTGTTTCGACATCTCCTCCCATTTCGTACTCGTAGGGCATTTCTTTATATGGGCCTTTTGTCATCATGTGAAGTTCGGCCATTGCGTATTTGAAGGCGATTCCAAGGCGGCCATCTTTTTCGAGGCGGCGGACTGAAACAGAGATAGGTACGGATCGTAAAACACGGAAGCGATAACCTTCTTTAACAGCTCGTTGAACGTATTCATGATCTTCCGCGAAGACTACCGTTTCATCAAATCCACCAATATCATCGTGAACATGCTTTTTTACAAAGATGCAGAAACCGGGCGCGTGGGGTTTAACCCTTTCCACGCCAACCGCAAAAGCGTTGTAGACTTCGTGCATTGCTTTATCGAGATAACTATCACTCATGGGTTTAACAAGTGTTGTGGCAACGTTGACTCCCCTGTCTTTCATTTCGTTGAGATTAGCCTCTAAAAAATTGGGATCAGACAGTTCCACATCGGCATCCAAAAAAAGGATGATGGTTCCTTCGGCAACTTCGGCTCCGCGGTTACGCCCGGGCCCGGGCAAACCACCGTCCACGACCTTAACTCCTGATTCTTGAGCGATAAAGCGTGTACGATCATCGGAATTTGCATCTGCAATAATAATTTCATAATCAGAAAAAGTCTGCAACCGTATGCTTTTCAGAAGATTGGGAAGATTTTTTTCTTCGTTTTTTGTTGGAATGACTATTGAAAGGAAGGGCATACTTTTTTAATGACAAATATCAAATGGCAAACCCACTTCGCTCTCCGAGCTACGAGGGTCATGATGGCAAGAGTTAGATTTAGTAGCCGAGTAACCTTAGCCACTCTTGCTATTTGCTATTTGCTATTTGCTATTTTTTAAGGAGTTGATAAGAAGTTATTGCCGTGGCGATGGTTACGTTTAGGGATTCTTTTACGCCTTGCATGGGAATGTAGATGAGTGAGTCGCATTTTTCGCGCAGGTAATTTGGGATTCCTTCCACCTCGTTACCAAGGAGAAGTGCGATTTTATCTGATGGTAACTTAAAATCGTTTAAAGGAATAGACTGTTCATCGAGTTCAAGTCCGAGAATATGATACTCCTCGAGCTTGAGTTTTTCTAGAACTTTTAAGATATCCGTTTCTTGTTCGGAGTTGACGGAGATTTCGGCTCCAAGGGCTGTCTTTTTTACTTTTGGATGACTTATGCTCGGGGAATATCCGGCGAGGATGATTTTTGCGACACCGAGAGCATCCGCGGTGCGAAAAAGAGAGCCGATATTTTCGGCAGAGCGTATGTTGTGGGCGATGATTACTAAGTTCATAATATAAAATTAGTCTTAACGTCATAACGTCGTAACGTCGTAACGCATTAAAGTCTTAACGTCATAACGTCGTAACGGGATTGGATGGGTTTGTACGTTATGACATTAGGAAGTTATGACGTTACAACTTAGCTTAGAAGAGTTGAAGAAACCTGTCCATTGGCGGTGTTTTACAAGGCTTGCAAGCATGCTAACCTTGGCGCGGTGCGGTTTTTTAATGCTGTGCCAAACATTGCACTTTAACAGGAGAAATCCTTACATGGAGGTGATATTTGTACAGCTCGTCAATTACGGCTGATGAACAAAAAAGTATCGTTTTGTACCCGCAAGGAACTCTGCAAACCGAGTTCGCGCGTGACAATGTTGCCAAGATGCTTATTTTTTGTGGTGCGGATCCAATGCGCCACATTGATCATGCCTACACCGGTTTGGATGAAGACCAGGCATTCGCCAGGTACCTAAAATATATCAGCCGTTTTGATGAAGTTGAACTTTGTCGGGCGGTGGTACTTTTGCATAAAACCGAGTCAATTCCCTACGGGATACTCAAGCCTCGTCAGATCCTGATGCAGATGTTACCGCAACTCACGAGTGCCTTGTGGTGCGTTTACCTTGATATTGAACGTGATCCTTTTGCGATCCGTAATCTTATGACCGTAGGCAAAATCTATGGTCTGGAAAAAAAAGAGCAAGTATTTGTTGACTATAGAAACAACATCTATTTATTGCTTCGATCGGATTGCGACTCACCGGAAGCTTTGCGCAGGAATACAGCACAGGTACGAAAAACCACAAACTCTTTTGTTGACCGCGAGATTCCCACCGCTCGTGCCACCAAAGCAAGCGAGACTCGGTTAACTCGAGAGGACTTCTTAGGTAATAACACCCGATCCGCTACCGGTGATTCTTACCCCCCGCCAAGCGAATCCTCTGTTTCTGTGCCGATTCAAAAAACTCCAAGAACGGTAACAGATACATCTTATAGATTTTGCTCGGAATACCCCACCAAGACAAAACTTGGCAGCGGATAAACCCTTACCCTCTAACTTAGAGGGTTTTTTATTTGTCTTGAACCTTGATTTACTCGATCATTGGATTAGCATGATTATTTGTTTATATTCTAGAATCGAATAAAACCATATATTATTCTCTTTCTCTTTCATTTTTAGGAACACCTGGCCGGGTCTTTCTTTGTTTTGTGATATGTGTTATATGTTACATGCTACAAGATACATACTATATATGAAATTTGGTCACAAACTAAAGATAGAAATTGATGGTTATGATGCTAAAGGCCGCGGGACTGCGAGAGCGGAAATCGCCGAAGGCATCGAAAGAGATATTGCAGTACCACACTCGGCCAAGGGCGATGAGCTTGAGGTTGTTTTTATTAAGCGAGATCATGCGGTTAAGATTTGTGAATTGGAAAAGATTGTTAAGGCCGGTGCTGATAGGATCAAGCCTGTTTGCGAGCATGCCGGAAAGTGCGGTGGCTGTATTTGGCAACATCTAAAGTACGAAGCTCAACTTGAGGAAAAGATGCGCGGTGTGCGTGAGTTGTTTGGAAAGATTGGATTGGAAGATAAAGTTCTTGATGTTATGCCGGCGGAAGAGACTCTCAACTATCGAAATCGCATGGATTACGCGGTTGGATGGAATGGTGAGATTGGGCTTAAGGAGACAGGGAGTTGGAACCGGTATGTTGATATTAAAGAATGTCATTTGTTGCAACCGGGTGCGGGCGAGATTTTACAGATTGTGCGCGAATGGATGACAAAGCACGATTTACAACCTTGGGATGTTAAGTTTCACAGCGGAGATGTTCGTTATGTTGTGATTCGTGATGGAGTTAATACAAATGAACGGATGGTAATTGTGGTTGTGGGGGATGCAACACGAATAAGTGACAAAGCTAAAAAAGATATTAAGGATAAAGTCTTAGTACTTAGTCCTAGTCCTAGTCCAAGTCCAAGTAGTTTACTGATCGGCGAACAATCAAAACCGGCTGATCTCTCATATGCGCAAAGTTTTGAGGTTTTGATTGGCAAACCATCAATTACAGAGGTTGTGAATGATGTTACTTATGAGATTCATCCGAATTCGTTTTTTCAGACTAATACGAAGATGGCTGCCCGCTTACAGGATGTTGTTTTGGAAGCTGTTCGCGATGCGAAGACAAAAAAATTGTTGGATTTGTATTGCGGGTTGGGGTTTTTTGGGATTGCGGCAGCTAAAAAGATAGGGGAGATTCAAGAAGTTGTTGGCTATGAGTTGGATGAAGAGGCTATAAAGCTTGCGTCGCAAAATATGAATGTAAATGAGGTAGGGGAGAAGTGCCGATTTTTTTCGGGGCCGGCTGAAGCGCTTGATTGGAAAGATGTAAAAGCTGATACAATTATTTTAGATCCACCCCGTAGCGGTTTGCATCACAAGGTAATTCAAACTTTGCTCGCGGAGGACTCTCCTAGTTATCCACAGACGATTATCTATGTTTCTTGCAACTATCACCGATTAGAACACGAACTCCCCTCTTTTATGGAGAAGTATGATGTGGTTTCGATTCAGCCGCTCGATTTATTTCCGCAGACCAGGCATATTGAGACTGTGGTAATTTTGAAGCTGAAAGCTCTAGGATAAACTCACCCCTGCCCCTCTCTTAAGATCAAGAGAGGGGTTCTGAAAAAACCTTTGTCCGAAGTCTCTCTCTTGATCTTAAGAGAGAGACTTAGAGTGAGTTTATCCCTGAGCTAAAAAAAACGGACACCTCGTCCGTTTTTTTGCATTTCTAGTTAAATAACTCCATGTCGCACTGCTGCTCCTCTGTTGAGTCCTTTACTTCCATGGTTTGCGGGTCGAGGTCGTATACTTGCATCATGCTACATGGCCCATCCCCATAACTGCAAGAGACGCGGAGTGTGTTATTTTCTAAGCTTTGAACTTGAATGTTTTCAGAATGCCTTGAGCATTGTAACGGCTTGGTAAGTTTAACCACATCATTGTATTCATCAAGCTCGGCTATATGATGATACACATATCCATAATCTCCATGATCGCCATTATTTAGTTCAACAAGTTTATGACCGTTGGAAAGCTGACAATAATAGAAATAGTTGGAGAGATTTAAAACCGTCTTAAAAGCTGTATCCTCTGGAGTGTGATAATCACAATAAACAATTTCTGGATTTTCATCATCTGCATATTCTACCATCTCCCAGATTGGCTTGCTGTAACTATCCCTGGCGTACTGATGCAAGAGCTCGGCATCTGTATAAGAATAACCCATGGTGAAATTAACATTTGTATTCTCACGGGTGTCAGTGAACTCGCAATGGCCAAGAATATCAGCTTCGGTGACGTCATCAATTATAACTTTAGGACATAGGAAATCTGCGCCATTAAACCCATACCTGCTAAAATCTTTGCCAATAACAGATATAGCTTGTCGCTTTACAATAATATCAGTTAGAAAAATAGTTGTTTCATATGAATAGACAACCGCCTGTTTGGTGTTTGTGAGATTACAGATTTGAAGAGGTGTAAACTTTTTGTATGGCAAGGAAAGGGTTGAGCTTGGCATTAACAGTTTGGAAAAATGCTCGATCTCATCTTTTGATGGCGAGTGGCATTCATTTAGGATGCTTGGGTCAGCTTTGACCACTTCATTTAATGCGGTTTCTTCGACCACTATTTCCGTGGATTCCTGAGAATCAGTATACGCAGCTTTATCCTCCGCTTGTTTTATTTGCCCCGCCTTGTGAGGAACAAAGACTTGCGGTTCGGGAAAGTTTTTATTTGGGAAGATAAAAATACCTGCGATAAACGCGGCTGTAAGGAGGAAACCGATTCCGGTGATTCCCATCATGATTTTGACAATGTTTTCTGTTTTCATAACTAATTTGATTATATCACACCCTCCTAACGCTAAAAAACGTATACATATGACAAAAACCGATCGATAGCTTAGAGGATGTTCGACGTTTGTCGTTAGACTTGGTATTATAGTTGATATGAAATCAGGATTTGTTGTGTTGGTTGGGCGCTCGAACGTGGGGAAATCCACGCTTTTAAATGCGCTTGTTGGCAGTAAAGTCGCAATCGTGACGCCTAAGGCGCAAACAACCAGGATGCCTATCCGCGGGATTTTGCACGATGAGCGCGGGCAGATTGTTTTTGTTGATACGCCCGGAATCTTTCTTGGTAAAAAAGATGTGCTGTCGAAAAAGTTAAACACTTCCGTGCGCAAGAGTTTAGAGGGAATAGATGCTGTTGTTTACGTAGTAGACCCTACTCGTGAGCCGGGAGCTGAGGAAATTAGCATCCAAACTTTGCTAAAGCGCGTTAAGCAACCGGTTATTTTAGTAATCAATAAAATTGATGTTGAGCCCAAAAAGAGGTTTGCGACTCCGCATTTTGAGGAGTTGGATGTACAGCAAGTGGAGACGATAAAAGTATCGGCAACAAAGACTACGCATTTAAAATCTTTGGTGAATGCACTTTTTGAAGTTTTGCCCGAGGGACCTGGTTATTATCCTGACAAGCAAATTACGGATATGGGTCATCAGCAGTGGATGGAAGAAACGATTCGTGAGAAAGTTTTTATGGCGCTAGAGCAAGAGCTCCCCTACACAGTGAAAGTGACGGTTAATGATGTTAAGTTTAGATCTAACGGTGGCAGATTTATTGACGCAACTATTTGGACAACCAATGATAGGTACAAGAGGATGATAATCGGGTCAGGGGCTAAGATGATAAAAGAAATCGGCAGTAGAGCCCGCAAAGAGTTACAAGCCGCATTGGATACGCCTGTGCATTTGGATTTAGAGGTAAAGGTGGATGCCAAGTGGCAAGACAAGTTTAGTGCAATATGATAGAGGGGAATCCTTTTGTAATACCAATATTACCGGATTTTGATGAACCCGAAATAACCAAAGTCCGTGAAAAGCCAAAAACATCAGCGGAAGTGATGCCGACAATTTTTGATGTTGAGCGGTATTTTATAGATACCGGAAGAGAGTATTTTATTGATAGTGTTGGCGAACTGAATACAAAGAAAATCGAGAATGCCTTAATGGATGACTTGGATAAAGCCGAATCCCCCGAGAAGCGCAAAAAGCTTAGGGCTTTAATCCAAGTTGCGGTTACGAACGGTTATCTTAAACCTGAGTTGACTCATGACGACATAAAAGAGCTTGTACATGGCAGAATAAGGAATTTGCATTGGGAGTATATGAGAAAAATGGAAGCTGGGGATGATGCGGAAAATGAGGAGTATTTAATGGCGGGTTGGCGCAGAATATTATTATTAATGTCCACAAAAAATGAAGTTATGGACGATGAGGAAATGTTATTTATCGAAGAACTTCTACGAGAGATGGGTAATAACCTAAGACAAACTCCCTATAGCCGAATTGCTCAGGATGTTTATGAGAAACTGAGGAAGATAAGAACCACGATGTACTTTAAGGCTTTTAACAAAATTTGATTCGTTCGTAACGTTTATAACGTAACGAGTTAAGCAGCACTTTTTGGGTGCTACTTTTTTTACATCTCAACTCGTTAAAAACGTTATGAACGTTATAAACGTAATTATTGTACCCCGTTTAATTGTGTCACTTCGTAACCCAATAGAGTTTTCAAGAAGGCTGCGCCATTTGATTTTTCGAGTTCGGTTGCGCCTTCGGGGCTGAAGGTCATTTTGAGGATAAGCGGGTTTTGCGGATTATCGAGTACCACGATCTCGCCAAACCAATTGCGCGCTTTTATTACCTGCACCATGACTTTTTTGCCATTTACCATCAATTCCCATTCGGATGGTTCATCCGCTTTAACCAAATCCACATCTACCTTATTGGAGATTGAGGCTTTATCGGATCTTAGTGCGTCGATAGCGCCCGAGAATTCTTTGGCGATGGATAATGCGCCAAACAGCGCGCTATCGAGAATACCAAAATAAATTGTGGAGTTTTTTGTACCTTTTAATTCTTCGAATACGTCTGTTGATACCCAAATAGCACTTAGATCGGCTATGGTGCTTTCGCCGGTTGGCCAGTATGCGGGCAGAAAAATCTTATGAGTGTTCTTTAGATTGATATCAGTTAAAGTGCCAATGACGGTTTGCCTTTCTTTTATTATCTCCGGTTCACCGGGTGCTTGCTCGCCTTCTTCCAGGTTTTTTACAGCTTCGTCGTAATCCGCTCGCGCGGTGATTGACTCCCCTGTCTCCATATCTTGCGATAGTTGCCACCTGAGATTAGCAATGTTCATTGGCGCGAAACGATCGATTGTAATAATGCGCACACCGGATTTGTCGCCCTCGGAAAGTTTTTCCGCCCCTTGAGCGCCAACGCCCAAATAGGTTTGGCGAATTTCGATTTGGCTTCCGGGTACAAAGTTTATGCGCTTGGATGCTTCTTCGGGTGATATATTATTTAAATCAGCCGGCCTTGGGCCAGCCGGTAATATTTTGCTGTCTTTATTAAACCAAAGGCAACCTGCCCCCAAAACAACAAGGAGAGCAAAAAAACCTACTATTCCAATTGTGCGCTTCATAATTTAAGAAATCTTGCTCTACCGAAAGCAAAAAGTCAATATTGTGTTAAAAAATAAATAATCGCAAAGAAAACACCAATTCCCAAAACAAATACCACAGAGCAACATCCGGTTGCGCATGGTATGGAGCAAGCCGGATTTTGCCATATAAATAAAATACTTTGTTTAGTATGGTGTTTTGCCAGCTGTACTTTGCTTGTACGTATTAATTCCGGATTTTCTTGCATTTATAGCTAATGATACAAGAGCGCTCGGCTTGTGTCTATGCTTATCCACATGTGATATTGACCATAACTCGATTATCATATATTGTTAAGTGAGAATTATTCTCATTTATGATAACAACCCGAGTACGCGATTCTGATCGCATGCATATTCTTTTGGATATGCTCCGAGAAAGATACGACCACCCATCGGCGCAGGAGTGTTTTTTGGAAATGAGCAATAAAATCCCGGGTATAGGTCGTTCTACCGTTTACAGGCATCTGGCCAAACTGGTTGATGATGGATTAGCCCACGAAATAAGAGTTGATGATGGCCCGGCAAGATTTGACGCAACTACCGGTTGCCATGCGCATTTTTATTGTACGCGGTGTTTATCCATGAAGGATGTAATGGATGTGCAAATTACAGGAGAATGGCCGGGTCGCGCGAATGAATGCAGTTTTATCGCAAAAGGAATTTGTAATGATTGCGCAACAAAAAATATTTAATAATAACTTAACCATAGAGTTCATCAAGCTTAAAGTCCGTAAAGTTCATCAAGACTGCACAATTCAACTTGAGGGACTTGATAGACTTTCAGCCATAAATTTATGCCAGATACAATCTTAAAAGTTGGTGATAAAGCACCGGCTTTCACACTCAAAACACAAAAAGGCAAAGAAGTGTCTTTAAAGGATTTTAAAGATAAAAAACCTGTCGTTTTGATTTTTTATCCGGGCGATATGACGCCGGGTTGCACTATCCAACTTTGCAACATACGTGACAATTGGCCTAAGTTTGAAGAGGTAAAGGCCGCTGTGTACGGAGTAAACCACGCAGACGCAAAAAGTCATGCCAAGTTTATCGAAAAACACCAATTTCCCTTTCCCCTTCTGGTTGATACGGATAAAAAAATCAGCAAAAAATATGGAGCGATCAAAAAATTATTTTCCGCTCAAGTAATAAAACGAACCGTGGTTGCAATCGATAAAGATGGAAATATCGTATTTTACAAGCATGGAATGCCGAAGGAAATAGAAATACTTAAGGCGCTAACTAAGAAAGTATCTAGCAACTAGTATCTCGTATTTAGCAGTTGCCCCAATCACTGCAAGATACAAGATACTAAATACAAGATACTTATAAAAAAATTATGTCTACAGAAATTAGAAAAATGCCTTTCCCGGGCGCTCAGGGATCTATAAGTGATAAAACACTCGAGATTCATCATGATAAATTGTATGCGGGTTATGTGAAGAAAAAGGATGAGATTCAGGAGAAACTGGCGGAATTTAATTCGGATGGTTTTGGTAAAGCCAATCAGACTTATTCGGATTTAAGAGGTTTGAAAGATGGGGAGACTTTTGCGGTTAATGGAACCTACCTGCATGAGTGGTATTTTGAGAATATGGGTGGAGATGGAAACCCTCAAGGTGAGATCGCGGAAGTATTAAACAATAGTTTTGGAAGTTTTGATAAGTTTGTCGAAAATTTTACAGCCTGTGGTATGGCGGCTCGCGGTTGGGTTGTATTGGCTTGGGATACGCACGATAAAGCTCTCCGTATTTACACCGGCGACGCGCATAACCATGGTGGAGTTTGGGGCGCGATTCCCCTACTTGTGCTGGATGTTTATGAGCATGCTTACTTTATCGATTTTGGATCTGATCGCAAAGCCTACATCGAGGAATTCTTTAAGCATGTGAATTGGGAAAATGTAAATCAAAGATTTACATCAGTAAAAAGCTAAAAGTCTATCAAGTCCGTCAAGCTTTTACACCCACTTGATGGACTTAAGCTTGAAAGACTTTATAGACTAAAAAATTAATACATATTAATAATATAAATAATTTTTGAAATATATGATCAAAATGAATCAACCGGCGCCAAATTTTGAAGGCGTCGCAGCATATCAAAATGGAGAGTTTAAAAATATCAGCTTGGCTGATTATAAAGGTAAGTGGTTAGTTTTCTTCTTTTATCCCGAGGACTTTACTTTTATATGTCCAACTGAGATTAGGAGTTTTGCTCAAAAAGAACAGGCATTTAAAGATTTGGGAGCCGAAGTATTGGCCGCATCAACAGATTCAAAATGGAGTCACAAGGCATGGTTTGAGAGAGATCTACAAGAAGTTATGTACCCATCTTTAGCGGACACAAATCATTCTGTGTCCAGAGATTATGATGTTCTGGAAGAATCTAACGGCACAGCAAACAGAGGTTTGTTTATAATAGACCCGGAAGGCATTGTTAGGTACATCTTAATAAGCGGTGGATCAGTAGGTCGTTCCGTAGATGAGACGTTGCGCGTTCTAGAAGCGTTACAAACCGGAGAACGTTGCCCTGCCAACTGGTCTAGGGGTGAAGAGACTTTGGGGAAGGATTGATCGTACTAAGTACTAAGTACTAAGTACTAGATTCTAGAGCGGAGGGTTTATGAATGTGAGTTAAGATCAAGGCGCGATCAAGCGTTTTACGAAACGTGTTCATGTACGTAGAGAAAAAACACAGACAGCAACGCAGAATTTTGTAAAATTCATGAACCCGCAACAAACAGAAAGCGTCGCGTAGGTTATACGTGACGTTTTTTTGATTGTAGTTTAATCGTCTTTAGAAGCTGGCTGCACTGACTCCAAGCATCATGGAGAACATAGCGCCCATGCCCAAGACTGCTGCCATAAGGACAAGCACTGTTGTTTTGTTGGCTACGAAATCGGCTAGGAATCCATCGAAAGCGCTGTTGTTGTTACAACATTTGCTATTTGGCTTGCAGGCCTTGCGTTTTGCAGCGGGCTTGCGTTTTTTTGGTGTTGGCATATTTTTTATTATTAGTGACAAGTCTTAACGTCGTAACGTCTTAACGGGTTTTGGATTGTTACGTTATGACTTTAGGACGTTATGACGTTAAGACTTTGTCTTTTAAGCTTTTTGCTTTTCTTTTTTAGGTGACTTTTTGAGAACTTCTTCTACAGCCGATTCATTCCAACCTACAACTATTTCATCTCCGAGTTCTATAACTGGCACGCCCATTTGACCGGACTTTTTTACCATCTCATTAGCGGCGGCCGGATCTGCGGCTACATCTATTTCCGAGAAAGTTATACCCTTGTCTTTAAAATAATCTTTAGCCAATTTGCAGTAAGGGCAGGTTGGCGTTGTATAGATGGTTATGTGCATACTTATCAACAGTACTAAGTATAGCACAAAAATCAGTAATCACCAATAACCAAATTCCAATATCCAATTAATCACCAATCACCAAACTTGTAATAACCAATAACCAAGCTCCAATCTCCAATAAATCACCAATCACCAGATTCCAATAATCAATAATATATTGGTACATCGTCCTAAGTACATGGTCATGGCGTTGATCGGAGCCAGGACTTAGGACCATGTACCCAGGACCAAGGAATAAGTTATTTCAAATCTCGCAAGTAATTTAGCAACATCCTCACTCCCCAGCCCGTTCCGCCGATGGGTGTTTCGGGTTTGAATTCTTTTTCGGCGTATGATGGACCGGCGATATCTAAGTGGACCCAAGGAATATCGTGGATGAATTTTTCGAGGAATTGGGCTGCAGTGATTACACCGGCGGGGCGGCCGCCAACGTTGCGGACGTCTGCGATTTTGGATTTTATGAGTTCGCGATAGTGCGCATGCATGGGAAGCTCCCAAACGTGCTCACCTGATTGCTTGGAGGCGACGTTGAGTGCTTTTTTGATATCCGGACTGGTGCCCAACATACCGGTGATTTCGGAGCCCAGGGCGATAATAACTGCGCCGGTTAGAGTTGCGAGGTCTATCATGTAATCGGGTTTGATTTTGAGGGAGGCAAAAGCTAAAGCATCCGCGAGGGTTATACGGCCTTCGGCGTCTGTGTTTTCGACTTCAATGGTTGTGCCGTCCATGGCAGAGATGACGTCACCGGGGCGGTAAGCACGGCCTCCGGGCATGTTTTCGACAGCAATGAATAAGCCGTGGATTTCGACGTTTGGCTTAAGATCGGGAAGAGCTTTAAAGACGCCGAGAACCGACGCGGAACCAGCCATATCGATCTTCATATCTGTCATGCCGTTCTCGGGTTTGAGATTTAACCCACCCGCATCAAAAGTCACAGCCTTGCCAATCAAAACAACCTTTTTTATCGTCGCTCGTCGCTCGTTGCTCGTCCCATGTTTTCGGCTTTGATTGTTGGGCTTGTAGACCAAATGGACGAACTTTGGTTCGTGGATGGAGCCCATAGCAACAGCAATCGATGCATGCATACCAAGCTTTTCCATTTCTTCGCGTCCGCGAACTTTGCAAGTTATGCCGGTGCCACGACCCGAAAGACTTTCAGCGACTTTTACCATCTCGCCCGGGTGCATGCTCATGGCGGGTGTATTTACCAAATCGCGCGCGAGGATGGTGCCGCTAGAGTAAATTTGACCAATCTCTATTCCCCGCTCCAACTCTTTTGCTTGCTTTCCATCTTTCAAAGAAATGGCGACCTCGGTGAGTGTCTTTTTCTTTTCTTCATTTTTTTGAGTTTGTTTGCGGAATGATGTGAACCCATAACTACCAAGTTCGAATCCTTCGACAAGGTATTGTGCGCCTTCTATGCTTTTCTTGATGGCGGACGTGATGGTTTGATCGAGTACAATGTTTTTAGCTTTGATGCTGTTAACTTGTTTTACAATTCGCGCCGCCATGGAGCGTAAGTGCGTGTCTTGAAATTTTTTCTTCTCCCCCATTCCGGCAAATAAAACATGTTTAATTTTTCCCTCGCCCAAAACGGGCATCATGCTCATTTCACCATCTTTACCGGTAAAGCTCCTGCGTTTTAGTTCTACTTTTATTGCTGAGTTTAAAGTTGATGACAAAGCCGGGACATTGATGTTTATAGAATCAGTTTTCCAAACACCAACAACCAGAACATCACAAGCGCAAGAGCCGATTTCTTCGGTATTAATTGTGTATTTCATATCAATGTAGCTTACGGGACAGGAAAGATTTTCGCAAATAAAATACGTCATTCGCGAATGACGTATTAAAAAACGCCCACAAGATGGACGTCAGAGTTCTTATTCATGATCGCAAATACAAATTCCTTTTTCCGCCATGCCCGGCAACTTTGGAAAACGAGCTCCCACATCTGTTGGCAAAGTGCAGTCGGCGCAGTGCTCGGTGAACAAACCGTAACCATCGCGAGTGTAGATTTGCGTACCGGATTTTTGCCCGCAACGAACCATACGAATCGTTTTTTCCGCGGTGCGGATGTGATCCAACAGTGGTTCGTTGGGATTGATAGCGACAGCGTAGCCACAGCGCTCGAACATGGGCAAATCGGTTTCCGAGTCACCAAGCGCAATACATTCCTCCCAAACTATTTCTGGGCATTCTTCGGCAATAGCCTCTACGTAGACTCCTTTATTTATACCGGAGTCAATATCACGCACACCGGTATACAGACCGTTTTTATCGGATTTGTAGAAAGAGCCTATAGCTACATGAATACCCAACTGGTGACAAAAAGGATCAGCCACTTCTTGCGGTGACCCCGTGATAGCTACGATCAGCCATGGATCGTCAACGATCTCCAGTGCAACATCGATCAAGGTCTTCGGAAAAAGATATACCCGACTCCCAACGTTTCGTGCTCTGGTGGCAGCGAATTTTTTTACCATCTTTTTATTAACACCTTTAAACACATCGGGAATGATGGTTATGAGGATTTTGATGACAATGGAAAAAGAGAGAACACGTTTTTTGTATTGATTGATAGCTTTTCGTAAAGGCTCGACGATTGGCCTTTTATTGGGATAATGTTTAGCGATAACCAGCACCAGATCGATAAGCAGTTGCCATTGGTACACGGTGCCATCGATATCGGTAAAAATGATACGTCGAGCTTTCCTGGCTCTAAGCGCACGAGCGACATCGCGGATTTTGCTTTTTTGCATCGTATATTCCTTTCAAATGATCTGAGGTGAGGCTAGCAAAAAATCGCACAGGAGTCAATCATGAATACTTGGGTGTTGGGGTAACAAAAAGCCCCAGCAATATGGGGCAAAGTAGACTCAAATCATTCCGGGAAGCTTGGGGAACTTTTCAGCTATGTCGAGAGGAAGAACCTTTTCCAAACATGCTTCGTGCAAGCGACCTTCCTTGTCAGACTTGAAAAGCTGAACGCCCTTTTTTGGGCTGTCGTACACAACCGCGATACTTTGGTTGTTTTTTCTGACATGCTCCAGTAACTTCGTATCCGGGTTCACGGCGATGGGGTATTCAACAAAGTCCAATGCACCTATATCGGCACCCGTATCACCAGCACCGATTGCACCCTTCCAAGAAATACCACAATCTTTTTGGAGAGTGTCCATGATAGCCGCTTTTTTAAATGCGGCTTCGAGATTGCGTTCGAAGATGTAGTTACCCTCGATATCAGTGTGGTAATAGGAGCTGATTACCACGTCGAACCCCATGTGTTTGCAATAGGGTAAGACTATCTCCTCGGGAGACCCCGTAATCGCGATGATTAAACGCCGATCTTTAGTTGGGCGTTTACGCAGACACTGGATAAGCTCGAAGGCAAACAGGTTACGCAAGCCAATACACTTGTCTGCGGCGCGGGAGGCGATAATTTCCACCTCAGATTTTGGCAGACCGACAAAGAAACCACAGTCTACCATATCGACAACTTGAGAAAAAAGTTGCTGGGTCGTGAGTTTGCCATATCGCCATAATTCAAAACTACTGCGAACCGCTTGGCGCTCGGGCTTTTTAGGGCCCATACTCTCACAAACCCCTTCTACTAAGTTAAGCAATAATCGCCCCTTAAACACAGTGCCATCGATATCAAACACGTCGGCACTGCGAGTAGTAAGATTATCCAGTTTCGAATTAATCTCGGCGATCTTTGATTGTTCCATCCATACTTCCTTTGTGATGGTGCAAACCAAGCTAAGCAAAATTTCGTCAAAATGTCAATAGGATATGTATTTATTCACGATTAAATACATCGGAATACCAGTGGTAAGTGGTAATTGGTGAGTTATTGACATGCTTTTAGTTTACTGGTAAACAATGCTCATTCGGAGGATTCATGGAACAAAACACACGCAAGCTTTCGATCTTTTGCAAATGTTCGCCCGAGGATGAGACGCATCATCCATTTTGTTGCCACCGTTGCAGGTATTGCGATAGGAAAGTTAAAATCGCATTTATCCAAGCGCATGAGATAGAATGTAGAGCTTCGCACTTTTTCAAACTCGGCGATATTATCTCCGTAAACAGTTAACTCCAGCACTTGCCGGAGTTTTTTAATTTAGAACAAGGGTACGTCATTCACTGGTGACGTGTCAGGATTGACCCCATGACCACACTCACGATCTGCAACGGGATTATTATTTACACCTAATCGTAAAGTTAGCGTTAATTTATTACTAATTTGAAATCTTTTCTGATGAGGTTGCCGTAAAAATCATTTCCTCTATAGTAGTTGATGCGTAGGATTGGCTCGGCTCGGTTGATTTGGTTGTAGTTGTTTCTTTGTGAAACAAGTTTTCATCTTGTGTGGTTGTTGAAGTTGTATCTACCTGAGGTTTAAATGATTCTATTTGGCCTTGAATAAATTCGGGTGATATAGGTGGTGCCTCAACGGGGCGGATTAGCCAGATAAAGGTTAGACCTCCTGCCACAAAGAACGCAACTAAAGACATTCCGATGAATTTGAGCTCTTTTATGCTTTCTGATTTTTCTAAAGCATATTTGCTGTCGAGTATTGAGAATATAAAAATTACAGTAGCGGCGATAGCGGAAACCAAACACCAAGAGCAGAATTGCTTGATTATAAAAGCTTGTATGTAGAATAAAAAGGCGGATTCCGCAAATCCGGCAATACCAAACACAAGCTGCCCCAAACGCGCTAATCCGGGTTTGTACTCGGGCGCATAAGTGCGGGCGATGAGGATGATTAATACTGAGAGATAAAAAATAACACCGAATATGGGAGTTGGTATGCCAAACATACTTGCCCACTCGGAAAGGCGAACGGCATCACAGCCATGGACGAGGGATCCGCATTTTAAATCTGCGCCCGTGGTGTAGGTATAGAGCAGGTAGGAAGATGCAAAAAATCCGACCAATGAAGCTAGGAGGATTCCACGACGGAACCTGATAATTTTTTTTGTATTCATAAACTGTTTTTCGTCCTAGGTCCTAGGTACAAGGTCCTGGTTAATTAAGTCGAAGCCAGGACTATGGACGTAGGACCATGTACCCTAGTTAGGGCAGGTTTCCGGGTTCCAGAGTCCGCGGAGGTTTGCTTTGGCTTCGGATTCGAGCGACCTTAGATACGCTTTGCGTTCGGCGTTTTGCGGGAATGAAACGTAAGCGTAAGCATAGCCTTGTTTTACGAGCTCTGCGTTGACATCAGTTCCATCGGCCAGATAGATATTACGCAGTAGACGACCGTATTTGTCAATTTCATCAGCCTCGGGGTCGGCCTCGAGCTTTATGCGTTGATTGCTTAGAAGGCTTTTTGTAAATTCCGAGGCTTCTTTACCAAAGCACTCTACCGGACGACGCGGATCGACCGTTTCCGGGGTGTTAACACCAAGAAAGCGGACTTTAACTTCTGTGCCGGGCTCGCTATCCATAATTGCCGTTAGTGTATCACCGTCCGCGATACTGACAACTAAAGCATTTGTATCCCCTGCTTCGTTATTGGTTGCCGAAGTTTCAGAGGTTTTATTTATTTGAGTTGAAGTTGGCGAGATTTGCGAGGATGCCTCGGGAGAATTCTCTAAGTTCCATGATGCGATTAAAATTAAGCAGAAACCGGCGACTATACCAAACAATAAACGGGATGTTTTTCTTTTCATTGTAATATTTTAACACATGGTATCAATATCAAATAGTAAATAACAATAGCAAATAGCAAACCCACTTCGCTCTCCGAGCTACGAGGGTCATGATAGCAAGAGAAGTTAAAGTTAATTTGGTTATTAGTATTGAAAAAAGCCCCTGCGGGCTTTTTGTTTTTACTCGTCATCCTCATCATCAGAATCATCATCTTCGTCGACCTCTTCGTCGACCTCTTCTTCGTCTGTCATGACTTCGTCGTCATCAAACCACATAAATTTTTTGTTTAAGAGTTAGTGGTAAAATCAATATTAAACCGCTTTATTTTAGCGGTCAAGATAAAAATATCCCCATACAAAAAGACCCGATAAATCAGGCCTTTTTAAATGCAGTGTAAATTTACGCTGCCGGTTCCTCAGGAGCTGCTTCTGGAGCTGCTTCCTCGGCTGGAGCTGCTGTTTCTTCTGCAGGAGCTTCTGTTACTTCTTCTGTTGCAACTTCATCAGTTGCCGGTGCGTCTGTCATAGGCGCGTCTACCATGTCGTCAAACATCATAGTTTTTATTTTGATGCTTAAGAATTAACGTAAAATCATCATACGCAACATCCCCCGCTTAGTCAAGGAATAAAGTTTCACCCCGCAAAACTCCTTTAAATACTTCTTGCAGCTTCCCTTAAGACGCCATAGATCTGTTCATTTATAGTTTGCGGATCGAGCTGGCTACGCAAATTATTTAACTGTTTTGGTAATATGTATTGACCGCATAAGTCTTTCGCTCTTTCGGCCACCGCTTTAAGATCATCAAAAGGCATTACCATTTTTTCCAAACCGGCAATCTTTAGAATTTCCGCACATCCCATTTGATCAGAGACTAGAACCGGAATACTTAAAAAGGCCGCTTCCATTGCTACATTTCCGAAAGTTTCAAAATGCGATGGCGAGATTATTAAACCTTGAGTTGTGTAGAAACGCCACAAACCCTGTGGAGTCATGGGCGCAAGACGGTTGATGCTTTTAGGAATGCCGTTGATTTTTGCTTCACGTGTTACAAAAGTAGCAACATGGTTATATTTTTGTCTTTTTAGAATTTTATGAATATCAAAAAATGCGCTGAAATTCTTTATGTAATCCCAACGACCAATGGCCGCGATACGCCTTTCGACAGATCGTTTTGGTAATGCAAAATCTTCCGGAATATTAACCGGGTTAGGGATGACAAAATATCTTTTTATCTTTGTTTTGTAGACCTCTTCCTCGACAACTTTTTTTGTTAAATTACTTGGAAAAATGAACGAATAAACACGTTTTTGGAATGATCTCTCCATCTCTAGAAAGATTTTTCTAGCCTTCGGTTTCATATGTACAGTCTCACGAGAAAGAACACCTGCGTATCGTAAAACCGTGGGTATCTCCAATTCATCCGCGGCAATCGAAACCAGCCATGGCATAAAGTATGTTCCATTTAATAAAAGTACATCCGGAGTTTCTCTGTCTAATACGGCTTTTATCATGTCTATTATTGGACGATATTTTTTTTCCAGCTCTTTTAAATTTTTAGAGCGGCGCACGTTATCCATAATCTGCATGTCATGGATATTAAAAATGTGTTGCTCAAACCATTCCGGGCCCAGATGCCAAAAAGCTGTCGCGCCTCTGATGTGGCGTCTTGCGTTTAACTCAATTCCAATAACACCCTTGCCTTTTCCTTTTAAAAAATTCAGTAAATTTAGATTCGAGGTTGTTATACCTCCTAAAAATTCACGCGTAACATTCATTGCTATTCTCATATATTTATGTTAGCTTAGCATTAATATCTCATTTTTACAAGAATACGACCTCCATGTTCAAAAACGATACAATCGAATCATTGATTTTCTCAGCCGAGCTTGATGATAACAATGCCTCTGTTTTGGATTTGCATGGTTACACTGTAGACCAAGCCGAGCATGAAATTGAAAATTTTTTAAGCCGAGAGCATGCCGGTGTTTCCAGAAAAGATTATAAAGTTGTGAAAATTATCACAGGATCCGGCAGTGGTAAGCTTCAGGAATCTTTAAAAAAGATTCTAAGCAAGAAATCTTTGAGTTTTGTTGAATATTATAGATTTCAGATGCAACCAATGCCCAGCAATGCCGTAATGTTTGTGGTATTGGCTCCAAATTCTGCCTCGTAGATTCGGATCACGGCGTAAGCCGGGTTTGTGGTATCGCTATTTTAAGCGGGATGCAAAAAATCGCCCAATTATTATATGGCGATTTTTAGGTTGGCTGTGCCACGTGAAGCCGGTACTTAAAGATGCTTTGCCCCGTAAATCTGATATCCATCAGATCCACGTTCATTCATAATCGCGGCTGTGTCGCGTGGTGACGAAGTCACTTTACGCGAGGAACGTAAAAAGCCGCCTATTATTCTAAGCGGTTTTTTTATGATGGCTGTGCCACGTGAAGCCGGTACTTAAAGATGCTTTGCCCCGTAAAATTAATTACGCTATTATTTCTATTGCTTCATTAATCACGGGGCACGCAAAAAGCCGCCCATTTAACTAAGCGGCTTTTTACGTGGTTCCGAGGCAGGGATTCGAACCCCGATAAACGGCTTCAAAGGCCGCTGTCCTACCATTAGACGACCTCGGATTGCAGTCAGTATAGGTAAATAACTAAATAAGGTCAATAGTTAGCAATAATAATTATATGTGGGGTTAAAAAGACTAAAATATGCTTAAAAACAAATAACGCATATTGGCGTTATTTTTTAATTTTGACTTTAACTTTTTTAGCATTCATCTTTTTTGGTTTGGTTTTTTGCTTTTTTGATGCTGTTTTTTCTTTCGACTTCTTGAGTGGTTTTGGTTCTTGTTCCAGTTTATCGAGCTCGTTAATTATTTTTAGCAGGGATTTTTTAGACAGTTCCAGGTTTTGTTTTTCGGATAAAGAGAGGCGCATTACCAAATTGAATTTTTCGGAATCGGAGAGTGGGAGTTGCTCTATATAACTCCAAATATCCCAAGATTCTTCGGGGATAACAACCGAATAAAGGCTGTTTCGCTCGAGCCATTGGCGGAGCGCGGAGGGAAAGGCCGGGTCGTGCATGGTTACACACTCACCTATGGTGCTAAGAGATGTGCGAGTGCTGGCTGCAGGGTGAAAATACATAATGCCGTTAACCTGCCAATCCTCTAAGCACCCGCCAAGCGATTGCTCGCCATCGGGATATAATGTGGCTTGCAAAAAAAGATCATGATTAAAAATCATCTCACCCAGAGGTTGCCCAGCTGTATTAAAAATAATAAGACGATTTTTCTCTGATACCATACTTTGAAAGTTAATAAATTGATGAGTGCACAATCTGTAATAATTTTGGACGTAAAAACCTTTGCTCTTTTTTATCAAGATCGCGCCAGATTTCATTAAAACGCCTGATGCTGGATCTTAAATCGTTTAGCACACGCCTTTTATCTTTTATATCGGTAGCTTGCACGCGCAAACTGACAGACAAGTTTGCCCCCAGCTCTTTTGCATCATCGAGTGCCATGCCGACTCGTAAACTTGGGACATGTTGGCGCACTCTTGCTTGTAGAGCCGGTAGAGAGGTGGACTCTTGGTTTAGGTGTTTTATCCAACGATTGAAAAAATTTTTTAAACCTTTATCCGGCATCTCTTGAAAAAGCACGGATATATGTTTGCTCAAAATTTTAAATTCCAATAAATTTACCTGTTTTTGATAATTGCGAATAAGTTGATTCATATCTGCCTCGGGGTCGAGTTCGGAAAAATACAGCGAGAGTGAATCGATTATTTTTTCAGCATCGGAGGCGGTTAAATATTGCATTCCCATTAGAGCATTAAATGTTGCGAGCCTCCAATCTTGATCGTTATTAAGCAGAGGTGCCTCGAAAGCCGTTTGGATGAATGACGGCCACAAAACCGCTTCGGATTCTTGCTTGGCGTGCAGGTGGCTTCGGCCCGGTTTGTTTATGTTGTCTTTATGAGTGGAGTGAAAAACACCGGAATCTATAGAGTTTATTGATTTGGAAATCGAATCAACTGATTTTTGAGAAATTTTATTTGGATAATGCGCCGTGGTGTGAGCCTGAATACAGCCATGACAAAGCACATCGCTATTTAGACCGGAATTTGTGATTGGATTAAAGATGCTGACTTGCGCGAGATTGTTATTATCATTTTCCACCAATACAACGGACTGCCTGCCCGTGCTTTGGGTTTTGTGTGCCGGCGGATGATTATTTGAATACGAAAAAGATGACAACCAAACTCCGGGGAAAGAACTGATTAAATCGTGAATATCATTATTGCAAAGGCCGAGCTCGTGGGCACCCTCGATGGTAAAATTATGTTTTTTTATTTTTGAGCTGGCTTTTTTTACCTTTGCTTGCCGGGTTGCTTTTGATGGCTCTGTCATTATGCTGTAGATTTCGCGCGATAAAGTATCTTTTTCTTTGTTATTATTGCTGTATTCCAAAAGCCGTGAACGTTTTTGCGCCATCTCTTTTTCCAATTCCGTGGCTTTTATATGCATACTTACTTTTTTAAATACTTGCCAACCGCGGCCCATGAGGCCATGGCAACAACCAAAGAGATAACCAAACCCTCTCCAACAACAAGCGGAACAAAGTTGGCGGTAAAATAAGTTTTTAACCCCGGGTCAGCACCGTCGTAGAATGCCAAAAGGTATGGCTCGCCTACCGATATGATTGTTGCGATGAGAGCGGCTGAAATGAGAAGTGCCAACAGGGCGAAGAAGATTGCATCGATGATTAGCGGGAGGCGAACAAAAGCATTGGATGCCCCCACCAAGCGCATTATTCCGATTTCTTCGCGTTGCGTATAGATTGCGACGCGGATTGCATTGTAAACGATGAGAGCGGAAAAGATGGTAAATATCACCGTTAAAATTAATCCAAAGTATCTTATTGTTGCCGCAATTTGCTGAACTTGATCGATTGCTACCGTGTGGTCATCGTATGTTTTAGATTCGATTGCAAATGAAAATTGAGGGTTGTTGAGCGCTTCCATGAGATATGGGTAGTCGGTTGTTTTGGAAGCTTTAATAATCATGGTTGCGCCCAGCGGGTTTTCATCGAGTTCGTTTAAGGCATCTAAAATACTGGGGTCGTTGGAGTGACGCTCTTTAAAAGCTTCCAAGGCTTGGTCTGCGGTGGAAACGATGACACTTTCCGTTTGGGGCAAAGACGCCATATAAGAACGCGCTTGGTCCAGTATCGCCTCGGGAGTTTCCGGAAGGAAGTAAACACTTACATCGATTTTCTTTTCGAGTATGGATATGGCGGAAGAAGCTAAAGCGTTAACACCAATCAGAACATTAACCGAGAGCAAAGCCAAAACAAGTACCAAAACCGTAGCCAAGCCAATCCAAGCGTTGCGGATGATGTTTTTCCATGAGAATGAAATAATGCGGCCCAAGGATGTGACTAGTATCATATTTTAGCTTTGTAGTATGTATTTTCCGTGCTTTTTATCGGAAATTATTCGACCATCGGCAAGCGTTATAACCCGCCCCTTTAATGAGTTTACAACTTCGCGATTGTGCGTTACCAAAATAACCGTACTGCCAAAATTATTTATCTTTTTAAGAACCTCGATTACATCTGCTGTATTAATGGTATCCAAATTACCGGTGGGCTCGTCCGCCAAAAGTATTTTAGGGCGGTGTACCAGCGCGCGCGCTATAACCACGCGTTGTTGCTCACCACCCGAAAGCTGATAAGGGAATCTGTGAGCTTTTTGATCGAGGCCGACAACCTTAAGCACATGCGGAACTATCTCGCGAATGCGTTTGTTGGTTTCACCCGAAACCTCTAGTGCAAAGGAGACGTTTTCCCAAACCGTTTTTTTCTTGAGAAGTTTAAAATCCTGAAATACGACTCCGATTTGCCGTCTGAGATATGGAATATCACGTCGTTTAATTTTGGTAATATCCCAACCGCCGATTTTAATTTTGCCGCGTGTTGGGCGTTCTTCGGCAATAAGCAGTTTTGCCAAAGTTGTTTTACCGGCTCCGCTTGTTCCAACTATGCAAACGAATTCGCCGGGTTCGATATTAACATTAACGTCCCTTAATCCATGGACATCCGAGCCGTAAACTTTGGAAATGTTTTGTAAGTCAATCATGTCGGGTATAAATATTACCAAATCATGCCCAAATATATACAAATATTACCAAACTTTCTGCGTTTGTTTGGTGAGATTTGTTTCTTGGTTATATTTGGTGATATTTGCATAATTAGTATTGCCAAGTAAGCTCCGTAACTGTTTCTGGAGACGGTGCAGGTTTTGGAGCAACTTGAACAGGTGGTTCTATAGGAATTGACGGAGCATCTACAGGTTCAACTTTAACATTGGTTAACCCGGCTCCAAGAGGGGCAATTTTTTGAAAAGCGACTTTATCGAGATCTATAACACGATCAGGGAAGATATCGCGCTCGGGGCCGTAATCGTTGATGCGGACTATTACAGATTTGCTAGGATCGTTAAGGCGGGTTACTTTAACGTAACTCCCTTTGGGAAAATCGGGAGAAGCCGCGCAATCACAACCCTTATAGGCATACCAAGAGGCGGTACCTTCAGTCATGTAGCCCGGATCTTCTTTGACTTTTGGAATCTGAACCAATTTAACAGTAGAATTTATTTTTACCATCGCTTGAGCTGAATTATCATCTGAAGACAATAGATTTATTAAACTTACTTTGCCTTGATAGTTTTGCTCGATGGCGCAGGCATATTCTGAATCCGCCGAGCATTTATCGGTGTAGATTGATAAATTGGCTGACTCGGGCGAGCTGGGTGCATTGGTTTGCCAGTGCAAACGAATCGTGTCGCTAAGTACCGGATAACCCAAACCGGAAGTTGCGTGAGTTGGTATTTCGGTTATGATGGTAAGAACTCCGGGTGCCGGAATATCCGTTTCACCAAAAATTACCTTAACATTTATTTCGGGTAAGTCGAGATTTACTTCGCGACCTAAAAATCCTTCATCCAAAAATAATGGCGTGAAGGTGGAAGAGCCAAAAAAGTTAGTCGCGGCGTTAGCATTCTTGACTAGCGGAGTGCAAACAAGTACACTCATGGACATTAAAATCACTGTGATCATTCTCCACATAGGCCTTCATAGTATAACAGATAAATAATCAATAACCAAGCTCCAATAACCAGTTAATAATCAATAATCAAGCTGCCAATAATCAATAAATAACCGACAAAACTAGCACATCACATAGTATCCACTGTTCACTGTTCACTAGTTCTATATAGCTTAAGCAGTCCAAATAACCGTTCATAAATTTCAAGCCGAAGTAGCTCAGTTGGTAGAGCAATGCTTTCGTAAAGCAGAGGTCGCGGGTTCAAATCCCGCTTTCGGCTCCATTCGACTCCATTTCGCTTCGCTCATTTGGCTCATGGTCTACGACCATCAGTAATAGCTAAAAGTGGAATTAAGTCGAATGTCCTCGGTTTATCGAAGGGCAAAAAACAGCTTAGGCTGTTTTTTAGTGTTTAGATAACCACCAGTGTTTGTCGTATAAGCGTTTAATACCATGGCTCATGGAAGAGCCACGACCTTTTACCTTGCTATATCTTTAATTATTTATACATGCTTGATTTTTTGTGTTTAGGTTTAGCCTTCGGCGACTCACTTTTGACAGCCCCGTCATCCGACGGGACAGGCGCCAGTAAGCAAAACTGCCGGGGTCCGCGACCCGTCCGCATCGCTTAAGCTCAGCTTTGGCGGGCGCGGTGCCCTCTCTACTGAAACAAGTTCAGTAAATCGTGTAATACTCAGGTTACGCTACCCCCGGACCCCTTGGAGATTTAAACCGAGGAATTTTTTAAACGGAAAAAGCTACAAATAAAAACCACCAGCGATGTCGTAGGTGGTTCTAATTTGATTGGTACTGTGTCTTTACTCGAATCTTAAGTAGACTACTACTTCGGGTTTTTGCCTGTTGGCTAAAAGAAGATTTTCCATGGCATAAGGATCGGCTTCCGTACCTACTTCTGAAGCTACTTTTTGCTCTAATAAAGCAGGCTTTAAAACGTAATCTCGAAAATTTTGCTCGTTCCAACCATAATTATCCTGTAAGTATTCCGTAATGGTAGATTCTGTTGTAGATGCGGCTTGTGCGGCTACTTCGTTAAAGGTTTCGCTTACCTCATCATTTGAAACACTTATACCCTTTTCCTCGGCAAGAGATTCTACAAGTTTTTGACGAATCAGTTGCTCTAAAATGTTTTCGTTTAATTCTTTTTCGGGAGGCATGGTTGCGCCAACATCTTTACCGGCATCGCTATTGATGAATTTGCGGACAGCATCGCGAGTTTGCAGAAATCTGTCGTACTTAATACTCTTGCCATTAACATTGGCCGCCGGTAAAGAGAACGCTTTAGACACAAACCTGGCAGAGGAGCTCTCGGATTGTTTAGTGTAAATATCGTTCATCGCCAAGCCGGCGCTTACCGTTAAAATGATAACCAATAATAGAGCCGCAGAGATAGCGATAATTTTTTGAGTTGCTTTGTTCATATTAAACTGTTAAGTGGCCGGTTTTGTAAAATAATCCCACCAGCGCTTGGGGTTTGAGCGTGTATCAATAGCTACCGGGGGCGGAGGAGTGATTTCTATGGACCACTCACTACTGGTAGCGGAAACACCTTCGAGAATAATCACATGTTCGCCGGGTTTTTGCAAACCCAATTTAGCCCTGGCTTCGCGTTCTACGTACTGCGGGGATTGCATTTTATCGGCAAACGCGGCCAATTCACCCCTTCTGCCTTCGAGGGAGGCGGCTTTTTGCTCGAGGGCTATAATCTCACGATCCACGCTCCAACCACGGTATGTCTCGCGTATTGTTGAAACTCCAACCACAAACAGAATCGCGATATTGGCAACCAAAAACAAAGGCCACTTGGCTTTGTTGGCCAGTTGTGATGAAAAGTTGGAATCGGCTGGGGGCATAAATCGAATATCGGACAACGAACCACGAATTGGGAACCGGGAGACTGCATTAACTCGTTATAAACGTTATAAACGTTATGAACGTTATGAACGTTATGAACGCAACTCTACCGTTCATCCTCTTTTAATTCTTCCTGATCTTCTTCACTCGTAACATCGTTAGTTGGTTTTTCGTTGAAGAGTTTTTCCATGGATGAACTTTTTACTTTGCGCTCCAGAACCGCTTCGATCTCTGCTACAGAAGTATCGCTGACTTCTTCCAAGAGCTCGGCTATACGGCGGATGCGTGAACGGCGATCTTTCTTTTGCGGAGATTGGATATGTTCTTTTGGTTCGCTTGTATATCTTAAACGCTCGTCGTTGATTATTTCGTGAAGTTTGCCGGGTTGCGGAACACGCTCGGCCTCGATAGTGGCGGATGAACCTGCGGTTTGGATACTGACAGAGCCCATGCGAAAAATGGTTTGCCAAATCCCCTCTCGCTTCCAGGAAACATCTTGAATTACATCATATGGAGCCTCGGAGACTTTGCGCGATAAAATTCCTTTTTGATCGACATCCACAATACGCATATTTGTAACAACCAAAACATCAGTGTTCCAAAGAAATAAACTGCGTATCGCCCACAGAATACCGATCATTATACTTATGCCAAATATTAGCACACCGATAACACCTAGACTGAACAATGGAAACAAAAAGAAAAAAGGCAATACAATGATAATCATTGCAAAAAATAACGATGGTATTAAAGATGCCAAATGCCGCCGAACTATGGCCTCGATATTTTCTTCTTCTTTTAGCTGAATGATTGATTCGATGCTGAACATAAAACTGTAATAACCAATAACCAACAAAACAATAATCAATTAATCATCAATAACCAATTTTATTATAATAACCAATTGGTGATTGGAGCTTGGTTATTGGTTATTTATTGGTAATTGGAGCTTGGTCATTGGTTATTATATAGCTTTTAGCTTGGTTTAGCAATATGGTTTTTAATAGCTTCGCGGGCAACTTCGCGTTCGTCCCAGGGAATTTTTTTGCCTCCGGCAATGCAGATGGCTTGCTCGGAGCCTTTACCTGTTAATAAGACGATATCGCCGGGTTCTGCGATGCCGATAGCTTTATCGATTGCCTCTTTGCGATCTTCGATAAGAAAGAGATTTTGCCCTTCTATTTTTCCCTGTTCTTTTGCGCCCTCTGCAACGTCGTTGATTATTTGCATTGGATCATCATCGTATGGATCTTCGTTGGTGACTATGACGATGTCCGCGGTTTCACCTGCCATTTTGCCAAGGATGGGCCGGCGAGCCACATCACGACCGCCTCCGCATGAGCCTAGAACGTGGATTAGGCGATTTGGATTTAAGGCATTGATTGTTTCGTAGATTTTTGAGAGAGATGCGGGCTCGGGTGCGTAATCGACGATAACCGTGTAAGGCTGACCTTCATTGATAAGCTCGAAACGGCCGGGTAAGTTTTTGATAGTTTCCAGTTTTTTGACTGCCGAATCAAGATCCATTCCGCAAGCTTTAGCGACGGCTAACGAAGCGAGAGCATTTGAGACATTTACTCGTCCTAAGAGGTTAAGTTTGATTTGATGATTATCAACATCAAAAGACGCTCCGCCGGTTGTTTCTGTAATGTTGGTTGCGTGAACTTCCGCGCCCTCCCCTTCTCCGTAGGTGATGACATTTTCCAAACCTGCGACTTTAAAGTCGACAGAGTGTTCATCGTCAAAATTTATAACGGATGCGCGCGGTACGAGTTTATCACCCAGCATTTTAGGCGGGAGCGAGGCAATATGACGAAAGAGTTGGATTTTGGCTTGTTTGTAATTCTCGAAACCGCCATGAGCTTCGATGTGCTCGGGTGTGAGGTTGGTGAATACCCCAATGTCGTAGGCGATGTTTTTGTGGCGATGTTGGGTTATGCCTTGGGAGGAAGTCTCGATGACAGCATAAGTGCAACCCGAGTCCACCATCTCTCGTAAAAGTTTTTGCAATTGAAAACGGCCAAGCATGGTCATCTTGGTGTTGTTCAGCCATTCTTTTTCGGCGACTTTGAAGATGGCGGTTGTGGTACAACCGGTTTTGGCACCACCCGCCTCAAGAGCTTTCGCAATCATATAGGCTGTGCTGGTTTTGCCGTTTGTGCCGGTGACTCCGATGACGATTAGCCGGCGCGAGGGGTGGCTATACAAAATTGCCGCTATATATGAAAGTATTAAATGATAGGTATCTTTAAGGCCTTGCGGGACCAGGTTTTTGAGTTGATGAAGCATATTCTTTATCTTAATTTAGCAAAAAACCCAATATTTGACTAATTCTAAACGATTGAACTTAGATATACTTGACATTTTGGCATATTTGTGCTAATTTAAGCCATCGTTCTTAAACATCAAAAGATATAAACGATAAGAAACAAGATACAAGAAACAAGAAACAAACAGGGATCAAACTTCAAAAAATGAGGAGATTCAAATGAAGAGCTTGATGGTTTCGTTGTTTGCGATGGCGGCTTTGGTTCTGGGTGCATGCGGAGGGTCCATGGGCGCGAACGCCGAGGCGAACTCGGCTACCGGGCAGATGGATGCCAAGGGTGCTTGGGGCAACATCGACGATCGAAGCGGAGCGGAACAGCAATCGGCCCCGGAAGCAGCCCCGGCAGTTCCAGATCGCCAACAGCAAGACAGAAAGCCGGACACCGCTCCGCCGGCACCACCCGCTCCGCCCACAACCAGCAACCATGCTTTGCCCCCCGAGTGCGGAGGCGCAATGCCTGCACCGCAGAAGTTGGCTGAAGGCACCTTGATTTGCCGGTGCGTCCAAGGTCGACGCGAGGCGGTGTGGAGCACATTCATTTGGGATAAGGAAGCTTATCCCAACTGTAAGGAACCAACACCGAACGAAGTGTTGAGTCGAGAAATCACTCAGCCATTCGGCTTCCCCCGAACCGGCGATGATCCTTACAAGGAACCTGCGCCCGTCGATGCGAAGACAGAGGGTACTGCAACTACAACGACAGCGACTGCCTCGAGGACGCAGGTTACCTGTGATTCGCGCACCGATGGTGACAAGCGGATCGCAACCTGCCTGGTTGTCAAAGACAACCAACCCGCACAGGAATTCACCTGCGTGGGTCCGGGGGTCAAAAATTTGACAGTCGCGCAGAAAACAACTTATACAGGTGGACCACCTTGCACGTGCGAGAGCGGTACACCTCAACCTTTGGGCGCATCCGTGCCCAACACGTGGCAGTGCAAGTAAGCACTCGCCATACATCTAACCCCGAGAGAATTTTCTCTCGGGGTGTTTTTTTTGCAGAGATGACCTTGTGGTTATCCGTGCCTTGATTAGGTCATTTAGTTCCGCTTCCAGCGTCAGCACGGGCGATCACCCCACTTCGTGATTCGACTTCGAGGGGCGCCGCAAGGATACGCCCCTACGAAAAACAGTTTTTTAGTTTTCTCGTAGGGGTAATACCTTGTGTTTACCCGTACTATGAATTTTGCTAATTTGGTTACGCCTTTGGCGATAGAACGGGCGAACACCCCACTTCGTCATTCGACTACGAGGGGCAGCGCGAGGTTCGCGCCCTACAGAGGAATGATGATTACAATCCGTAGGTTAAAAGTGATGTGATAGCGAATGGTAATGATAAAATCATCAGTGCGGTGCCGATGTAAATTGGCCATGGGTGGCCAATGAGCGCTCCTAAGAGCATAAAACCGAAACCGAAAGCTTGAAGAGTGAATTTAACTTTACCGGCACCATTGGCGCAGATGTATTCGCCACGGCGCCTTCGAGAGTAAGCTCCGAGTACAATCAAAAATTCCAAAAAAATTATAGTGAAGGCCAGCAGGGGTGAAACGTTACGAACTATAAATATCCCGGCAACCGATGCGAGTAAAAGTTTGTCTGCCGTAGGATCTAAAATTGCCCCCCAGAGAGTTATTTGCTTGCGCACTCGAGCCATGGCGCCATCCAACATATCGGTAAAGGCCGTGAAAATAAAAAGAGGGAGCAGGATTGTCCACTCTTCTAGAATTACAAAATACACGTTTGCAGGAATTAGCAACAAACGCAATATTGTAACGTGGTTCGGTTTGATCCAACGAGGGATCAAAGGGAGCAGAGTTTTTGCCAAGATACGATCTTGCATGTACAGCACGATTGTATCGTTGGTCATAAACTTTCGTTCAGTCAACCATCCCATAGCTCATGTATCTATGCTAACATATATTCAAACTTTATGGGAGAACGAACGCTAGACGCAATTGCGGGTATTATTTTCATAATACTTATTTTGGGCATGCAGTATTGGCAATTGGATATTTTTGATGCAATAAGACCATTTATTTGGGTGTTCGCGATTATTTTTCATGCCTATATTTTTGGAAAAAATGTTTTTCCCTCTCGCCACTGGCTAGCCTCGGCACCTTTTGGATTGCTTTTACTTATTGCCGTGCAGTGCGTGGCTCAAGTTATTTGGTTCTATATTGGGGCTCCGCTTGGCGGTTTATCCGATGCTTGGTCTTTAGCTATTGCAATTGCGGCTTCTCATTTATCGGGTGTTACGGCTGAAACCGTTCTTTTAATAGCAGCTCCTCCATTACCCGCCCGAACCGATTGGACAAGAAAGCGAATAATACTGGCATCACTACTGGGAGTTGCCGCACTCGCGGCATTTGTGTTTGTAGTAATGTCGGCGTGGAACGCCCGAACTTTGGAGAGTATTCGTACACCTTGGCCTTTGTTAGACGCGGGTGTGTTGCCGGCAATCGCTCTTTTATGGATTTCGGCTATTTTGAGCGCCATGAGTATTAAATCAATTACTTTAACAACTGTGCATACCATGCTCGCGATTGGCGCTACTTTAGCGATCGCGCCGATTATTTATGTGTTGGGCTATGGTTTTGACAGCTTTTTGCACATCGCCGGTGAAGAGGTTTTGATAAAAACAGGGTCACTGGATCCAAAACCTTTTTATTACATGGGTCAATACGTTTTAACTACCTGGCTCTCGAGAATATTTGATTTGCCTTTGATCTTAATATCAAAATGGCTGGTACCTGTTTCGGCAAGCATTATACTGCCGGCGAGTGTTGCATTCGCGTATCAAAGATTTGATCCGGATCATTATGCGGCACTCATATTGGCACTTGTTCCCATGTCCATGTTTGTTGCCTCCACACCGCAGGGCTTTGCAGCTGTAATTGGTTTTTCGGCGGTAATTTTGGCTATAGGTTCGGCAGAGCGCCACATCAGAATCACGGGGCCAATGTGGCTTGGTATATGGAGTATTTTAATCCATCCGCTCGCGGGCATTCCTTTACTGCTTTTTGCCGTAGCTTTAATGATAAGACGCAAAACAAACATAGCCTCTATTGTTTTATCGTATGCGGTTGCGGCAACGTGCGGGTTGGCCATACCGGTGATATTTTTTATAGCCAGTTATTTTTTACCGAGTATGAGCATTGAATGGGATTTTTCTCATGTTTCCTCGATAAAAGATTGGGCAAGTTCTTTCTCGGGTTTAATACCGTGGCTTCCCAACAAATATGTGTTATGGCCGGCTTTTTCATCTTTAATCATGGCTTCATTGCCGGCGATTGGTTTAATACTCGCCATTATCGGGTTCTTTTTGCCCATAAAAGTAAAAAGGCGTACGGCCATGTTTATGATAGGCGCGGGATCGATGATGTTTTCCGCGGGGCTTTTGGAGCACGCCAGCGACTTCTCGTTTTTGATCCAATACGAAAAAGGTGATTACGCAAATAGATTGATGCAATTGGGAATAATACTTTTGATGTTTGCGGGCGTTCCAACCATAAGTTTTTTATTAAATAAAATTCGCTCCGGAATTCCCATTGCAAGTTTAATAGTTATGTTATTTATTGGCGCGATTGGCGCGGCAAACGCACACAATGCTTTACCCAGGCACGATAGCGTGGAACCAAGCCGGGGTTGGAGCACCGGGCGCGCGGAAATTGAAGCTGTAAAATGGATAGACCGCTCTGCCAAAGATGAAATTTATACGGTACTTGCCAACCAATCAGTATCGGCGGCGGCAATTAAAGAGTTTGGATTTAAGAGGTATACAACTGATGAGGTTTTCTTTTATCCAATACCAACAGGCGGGCCGTTATACCAGATTTACTTAAAAATGAGTTACGAGGATCCATCCATAGAAACGGTTAGAGAGGCTTCGAGATTAGGTAAATCGGATTTGGTTTATGTTGTAATAAATGATTATTGGTGGAAAGCGGAAGAGTTAAACGAAAAAATTTCCACGATTGCAAACGAAGAATGGAGTATTGATAACGGAAAAATCATGATTTATAAATTTGATTTTGCGGAATAAACCAACCGGGTTTCGTACGTCGTATATCGTACAACAAAAAAAACTGTAGGGCGATCCCCCACGTGGTCGTCCCGGCTACAAGGATAGGTTTTTTAGGTATTCATCCATCACTTTATCCATATCGTGGCGTGATAAGATTTCTTGACCAAGTGCAAGGTTGGGTTTGTTTGTGATTTCGGTGTTGATAGCATCTGCGAGCTTGGCTGAGTCTGCGGGTGGAACGAGGGTACCGTAACCACGCAATAATTCCCCCACTCCGCCAATATCAGACGCTACTATATTTAAGCCGTGCGACACAGCCTCGAGAAGAACCGTTGGTTGGTTTTCCATGAGTAGGGATGGGAAGACGAAGATCGATGCCTCCGCATAATATTTGGCGAGTTCGGAGTGATCCAAAGCGCCTAAGCATTCGATGGTGGGATCGTTTAACTTTTTGATTTCTTGAAGGTAAGGGCCGTCACCAACCAATCTCAGACGAACATCGAACTTCGAACTTCCCTCGACATGAGCTCGGGACGAAGGTCGAACATCGATTTTTTGTTTAAAAAGACTCCAAGCTTCGATTAGATTTTCAACTCCTTTATCCTTTGAAACACGCCCCACATATAGCACTATCTTAAATTCGTGGTTCGTCGAGCTGAGCTCGATTCCAGTTAGTGGTTCGTCGAGCTGAGCTCGATTCGGGTTCGGTTTTAGAATCGGGTTAGGCACAACAGTGGTTTTTGAGTTTTGAAACAGGTTAAATTGCTTATGGAAGGTGAGAAGCCAGTTGGATGGTGTAATAATCGTGTCCGGGGAACCAAAGGTTTTTGAGCGCTTTTTTGCCCAGTATTTGCGCCAGATAGATCGTAGTGCGGGAAGAGATTCTTTAGAAAAAATCTGCCCGGACGGTTCTATCATTTGCACGTCGTGCAGTACGTGTACCCAACGGATCCCCGCCTTGCGCAGAGTATCTGGTGTTCCCCATCCGCATCCTGTGAGATTGTGAGTAAGCAAAACATCGGGATTGTAACTGCGGATTTCCTCGACCAAACTTGCGTTTGGGCTTAGGTCTTCGATATGAAAAAACAACCTCGACAAAGGATTGTGCTTGGCGATTTCGGGAAAAGGAATAGAGGTTTGAGTTTTAAAAGTTTTAATTGGCTCATTATTTGGTACATCGGAAAAAGGCGCGGGAACCCAAACACGCACCTCGTGCCCTTTGGAGATAAACCAATCTGCTTGCAATTTGGCAATTTGACCCGAACCGCCTCGTGAATCGGGCGGATATGAATTTGTTAGAATCGCTATGCGCATAGTTTTCTGTATTCCTCCATGAGCATATCCGTGTGCTTGCTCCAACTGTATTTAAACGATTTGGCAAGCGCCGATTCGGAATGTTGCTTACATCGCACCGGATCTTCGGACATGGTTTTTATGGCGGAAATCAATTCATCCAAATCATTTGGCCGGATTATAACACCCGCGCCGTCGGCAACTCTGCGGACACCGGGCAAATCGCTGGCGATTATCGGTTTTCCGCAAGCCATTGCCTCGAGCATGGCCAAGCCAAATGCCTCGGCTCCGCTGGTGCTGGGGAAAGCAAAGATATCCATGGTTCTGTAAGCACAAACCAGATCCTCTTGGCTTAGTTTGCCGGCAAAATGCACCCTATCGTTAATGTGCAGATTATTTGCCAAACCGCGATAACTTGATTGCATGTTTCCATCACCCACCAAAAGCAAATGCACGTGTTCGGGTAATTTGGCCATGGCTTTAATCAGCAAATCAATTCCCTTAAATTTGTGGGCGCTGTCTTGAACGCTTACCGTTCCCACAACACAGCAACCCGATGGGATATCAAAACGACTCCTATTTGGCGCACCGCAACTAAAAACCTCGGTATCAACCCCAAAAGGAAGTTCTATAACTTTTTCCGCGTTAGTATCTAAAAAACTTTTATAAGAAGAATTTTCCGCGTAATCCAAAGAAGAAACAAAAACTTTATCTGCGCAAGAAAGTACTTTTGGTTGAATATATTTACGATGCGTATCAAAAATTACCCCCCTCATACCATCCGCCTCCGCATCCATGTGCAGAGTCATTGCCAAGTGTTTAATAATACCTTTCTTTTTATAATAAGCCACTTCCTCCGCGGTTCCATAATATGGATAATGCAAATGCACAACATCCGCATTTTTAAGACTCGGAACCAAGCCCAGTAAAAAAGATCCGTTTCCAAAACCAACAGATGGCAACTCGATAATATGTTCCATTTTGCTTCTACCTTTGATTTTAGGACAGGCCAACCAAGCCTCTACGCCCTTTTGGCGCAAAGATCTAACCTCTTGGTCGGCTACCGCTCCCATTCCCCCGCCCTTTGGCGGAGCCACGCAACTGATGTGAAGTATTTGCATAACCTTGATTAACACGATTAAAGGATTAACAGGATTCAAATTTAGGTAGTGATTTTTTTATATCGTCAAACGTCTGAACCTTGATTAAACTTGATTACAATCCTCATTGAACATGATTACTTATTGAAAAAATTTAATCATACAGTAATCAAGGTAATATGAGCGTGAATCAGGTTTAATCAAGGTTCAAGACGGTTACCAACTAATAATAAAACTATAGCTTGCGTAAAGCGCTCCCCAGAAAGGGTTGGCAATGCGCTCGGCAAGTCCGCTTTTTAATTCTTGATATTCAATTTTATAAGTCATACGGGGCAAAATTAAAAAATCCGGTGCCCGGCGGGTACGGTTAATGCGCTCACGGGCTTTCAATAGATAGCTCCATGTTGATGGTTTTAGGAAGAAGATGGATGCTTTGAATTTTTGTTTAAGCCAGCCTCCCTTGGCCGCGAAAGCCCAAATTGCCATGTCTGTTGCCATAAATGCCGGGAGCATAAATAATATTGTAAGTAATTTGTAATTTTTAAGAATAACAATAATGCGGTTGCGCTCCATGAGATGCCACTTTTCTATTGATCTCGAGAATTCGTAATGATGGATAACTTTGGATTTTGGCGCGATGTAATTACTGCGCCCGGTTAGCATAATGCGCCAACCCAAATCCAAATCTTCGTGATAAGCAAAGAGAGTTTCGTCGAATAAGCCGACCTCTTCCAAAACCTTTACAGGCAACAGAACTCCGGCACCCGATGGATAGCCGATTGGTTTTGGTACAGTCGGAGCTTTTTCGATTGGATCATGATCCCCTTTTGCGTAGCCAAAACCCAGGAAATGCAAAGCGTTTCCACTGGAATTTATTTCCAGTTGATTGTCTCCACGGATCAAAAGTGATTGCACGGAACCAACGAGCTGTTCGCTTTTTGCGACTTTTATTGCTTCCTCGATAGCATCTGGGAAAATTTCCGTATCAGGATTTAAAAGATAAACGTAATCGCTATGATTTTGGATTGCCCATTGCATCACATAATTGTTGCCTCCGGCGAAGCCGAGGTTGGCATGCGGTTCGTGGATGCGGACTTCGGGAAGTTGAGGTTGGAGATCTGCAAGTTTACGGCGCACTTCTTCCAGAGTTCCATCGCCATCTTTATTGATGACAACGTGGATGCGCCAGCTATCGCGAGGGTAAGTTACTTTGGCTAAAGACTCGAAAAGAGCATCCATAAACTTTGCATGATTCCAAGAAACAATAATCAATTCGACCGTGGGATGGTTGGGTGGGTTTTCCGGTTGTGATTGGTCTACTTGATCGTTCATACAATGCTTTGATTCTTTGGATCGGAATCTTTTTTGATTTGGGACAAGGCTTCACGCTCCACGAGGTTTGTGATTTTGCGTTCGGTTTGCTCGTTTAAGATGAAAAGTTTGAAGATAAGGAAAAATTGAATGGCGACGGCCAGGTAGAGAACAAGATCCACGCCACGGCCAACGCCAAAGAGTGATGCCAGGCGCTCAGTAATCTTGGGGATAAGGGTAACAGCTATGCCCGACAACCAAAGCAGGCTCCAGAGCAGAGCCTCGCTTATGGATATTACATTTTGACGAAACCGGCGCCAAGTTACGGCAAAAGCCAAAACAAAGCCTAAAATTAGCAAAATCTGAATTAACATAAACTTAATAACTATCTTACCGCAATCGAGGTGTAAAAGTCTATAAACGAACGAATTGTCTTAACGTCTTAACGTCTTAACGTCATAACGTCTTAACGTCATAACGTCGTAACGGGGTTAATTGATTTCTCTGTAGGGGCGTATCCTTGTGATCGCCCGTTTTCGTTTGTAGGGCGCGAACCTCGCGGTGCCCCTCGTAGTCGAATGACGAAGTGGGGTGTTCGCCCGTTCTGACGCCGGAGGCGGGGCTCAATAGCGCTGATATGGCACGGATAACCACAAGGGATTATCCCTACGAAAACTGTGTCTGTAATTTTATGATTTTACGATTTCGTGAAAATTCCCAATAACAATTGCCAGGCGATTTTTAGGGCGTCGGTGTTTTTTTGGCCTTTCTTTAAACTTTCGGGTGTGTAGGTTACTTGGATGGGGACTTCGCGCCAGCGGAGGTTGGAACGCGTGACGAGTTTGAGGATTTCTGATGCGTGGGCCATGCGGTCTTGTTTGAAGGCGATTTGCTTGGCTGCGGACGCGGAGAAGGCGCGGAAACCGCTTTGCGGGTCGGTGACGGATCGCGGGATTCCTTGGGCGAAAGTATTAAACCACCTTCCGCCCCAAAGTAAAAAACGACGTGATGCGGGCATTCCTTTTGGCTCTTGCCCCAAAAAGCGAGAACCAAAAACAACATCAGCTTGGTTATCTTTGATGATGTTTGTGAGTGTGGGGATTTGCGATGGGTCGTGTTGGCCATCGGCATCCAAGTGGGCAACTACGTCTGCGCCCAAGCTTAGCGCGGCCCTCGTACCGGTTCGGAGCGCGGCGCCTTGCCCGCGGTTTATTGCGTGGCGGATCGCGTAAACCCCGGGGATTGCTTTTGCGACTGTATAAGTTTCATCGGCCGAGCCGTCATCGACAATGATGAGCTCGTCTACAAACGGCAAACAAGCATCCACGGTTTGTTGAATGCGGGTTTCCTCGTTATAGGCGGGTATGACGCCGATGACTTTCATGGTTACACACTACACAAACTTGGGGAGTTTATCAAGATAAACTTATAGTTCGTCAAGATCAAAGATTAAAGTTCATCAAGAGTTACTATAGATTACTCTTGATGAACTTTAGTCTTGATGAACTTTTTACTCGGCTATCCCAGCTCCGGCATATCCTCTACTCCGGCGATGGTTGATGATTCTTTTGATTCGGATTCGGTTGGGGCTATGCCCGGGGTGGCGGTTCCGCCGAAACCTTGAAGGATGTTTTTGTAGGCCATTGTATAATCGATGATTTTTTTGAGGCCTTCATCCAAAGGAACAAGAGGCATCCAACCGAGTTTTTCTTTGGCTTTGGTGAGATCAGGGAGACCGAGCGGGGTCATGAAGAGCAATGATGGTTTGAAAGAGATTCTGCTGGTGGAGCCTGTCATCTCTAGGATGTTGCGGACAATGTCGACAAGCGGAATATCAATATCGGAACCGATATTGACCGGGCCGATATCTTTATCGGCGGACATGAGTTTCATGAGGCCGTCTACCACATCGGTGACGTAGCAGAGAGATGTGGTAAAAGTTTCGTCGCCGTAGATTTCGATTTCTTTGTTATCGAGTGCGTTTAAAATAAAATCCGGGACCATCTCACCCGAATATAGGCGCTCGCGCGGGCCGTAGGTGCGGAAAATGCGGGCAATGCGGGCATCAACGCCATGGACGTGGTTGTAAGTACTGCAACATGTTTCGGCAAAGCGCTTGCCCTCGTCGTAGCTGGCGCGGGGGCTATGCATATCGGTTTGGCCGTTTTCATCTTCTTTTAGATGGTGGTTATCCATTGGGCGCGGGCCGTAGACGCTGGATGTGGAAGTGAAAAGATAGCGAGCCTTGTATTTAACAGCCAAATCGAGCGTATACTTCATTCCCAAACTATTGGCATACAAAACTTGCATGCGAGTTTGTTCGAAGGCTTTGGGGCTCATTGGGCAAGCCAGATGATAGATTTCCTGAATACCTTGAAATTTTACTTTGAAACGCTCGAGCTCGGGGAATTGCTCGGGGTCGAATGGCATGCCGATATCGTGGCGGATGAATTCGAAATCCGGGTTCTTGAGTAAGAAATCGATATTTTGCAGAGCCGACGAGATTAGATTATCTACGCAAATAACCCTGTTGCCCTCGGCGAGCAATTTTTCACAAAGATGCGACCCGATAAAACCGGCGCCGCCTGTAACAATGATATTCTTTTTATCGAAAATGGGAGGCATATAACTTACAATTAACAATTAAGTATCTAGTATTTTGTATCTGGTATCTAGCGGTAGCGTGGTTAATATAGTTTTTAAAGCTAAATAACCGCAAGATACAAGATACTAGATACAAGATACTTTTTTTTTAAAATGAGAGCAGGTTTTTGTTAGAGTTTGTGTATTCGATCATTTCTCGGAGGCCTTTGTCGAGTTGAATGAGGGGGATCCAGCCGAGGAGGTCTTTGGCACGGGAGATGTCTGGCAAGCCGGGATCTATGTAGTTGACTACGTGCGGTTCGAAGCGGACACGGGAGGTGGAGCCGGTTATTTCCAAAATGCGTTGCGCGACGTTTACCAGGCGAAGCTCTTCGTCGGAGCCGAGGTTGACAAGGGTGATTTCGAGCGGGGAAGACATTAAGCGCATTAAACCGCTGACGATATCCGATACATAAGCAAGCGATGTACGAGTTTCTTCATCGCCGGTGATTGTGATGTCTTTGCCGTCTAAGGCGTTTAAAACCATATCGGGGATTAAGTTGCCATCGAATATTTTCATGCGCGGGCCGTAGGTGCGGAAGATGCGGGCTATTTTAACATCAAGGCCATAGACCTCGGCATAGGTTTGAAGGATGGCTTCGGAGAAGCGTTTGCCCTCGTCGTAAGCTCCGCGGGTTGTGAGGTGGTCCAAACGGCACTCATCGGCTTCACGGCAGGGGTTTGGGTCGCCTCGGCGGTTGCCATAGAGAACGCTCGAGGACGCGTAGAGAACTTTGGACTGATGCTCTACCGCCAAATCCAAAACGTTTTTAACACCCACCGAATTCGTAAGAACCGTAGCGATTTTAAAGTCATCAAAATGGCGCTTGGAGATTGGGCAAGCTAAGTGATAGATTTCTTGAATGCCCGTGTATTTAACATTAAAACGCTCGAGCTCGGTAAAGCGATCTAAATTTAGCGGTTGAGTAATATCGTGATTGATAAACTCAAAATGAGGCTCGCGCAATAAGTGATCGATATTGGCAACCGAGCTGGTGATAAAATTATCAACGCAAATTACGTTGCGATCTTTTATTAACCTGTCGCAAAGATGCGAGCCAATAAAACCGGCTCCACCCGTAACAAGCACGTTTTTACGTTCAAAGTGAACTTTGTCTGCCATAGTTGCTACCATTATAACATAGAACCAGAGAACGAGATAAAAGTTCATCAAGGCTAAAGTTCATCAAGAGAAGCTTAGGTAACTCTTGATGAACTTTAGTCTTTAATCTTGATGAACTCTACCGTTTGAACGTGTACCACCTGTGGCCGGCGTAGGTTATGAATGGGACGGCCAGGCCGGCTATGATTACAACGATTAGATCGTAAATTTGAATTATATTGTGGCCAAACCAAAAGATAACCGCGTTTATGATGGCCGCAAGGGCAACAACCGATGCATAGCGCCATACAGAACCTTTTGTGACTATGTGATCGCTGAAAGTCCACAGGCGATGAGCTGTGTAGTTTTCTACCATGGAGTATCCCATTGCCAAAACGTAGACTAAAGTGCGGGGCAAACCGGGCATCAAGAATCTGGTGAATATGAAATATAATATAAATTGTATCAAAAATGCGGAAATGCCAACGATTCCAAATTTGAAAAGTTTCCAAAACTCACTTTCGAACTTCGAACTACGAACTACGAACCTCGATTTTTGTTGATTATAAATATTTTCAGTAACTGAATTACCGAATTGTTTATTCGATGTTCGTTGTTCGTCGAGCTGATCTCGACTTGTGTTTGATATTCGTCGTTCGATGTTCGAATTATGTGGTTCAGTATTCGTAGTTCGTGGTTCGAAATTCGAAATTCGATTCGTTTTATCTGGGCCAAGTATCATAGAAAAGTTTCCCCTCCATTTCATCCAGCTTTTCTCCGAGAGGCGCTTGCCTCCATTGCCAAACTGTAATTTTTTCCGCTTCTTCTTTTGATAGAATTTGAATCATCCCCTCTTTTTCCATTAAGTAAGAAGGCTCTCCGCTTTGAACAAAACGCAATAGCTCGCGGTTATCTTGGGTTAGGGCGCCAACCATGCGCAAGCGTTCGGGATGTTCTGTTTCGATTACCGTGCCCTCATCCAAATTCCAATTATTCAGCAAGTAAAGCTGAGAATTGGTTGTTCCGCGAGTTAAAATTACAAATGATTGCAAAGGGCGCTCTAAACCAACCGCCAAAATACCATTTTCTGTTCCGCCTTGTTCGAAAGTGATTGGATCTGTTTTGGTTTCTTGCGGAGTTGTAAGCCAAGCGCGGTTTCCACCCGCCTCTGTAAACAGTATGTCGCTCCAGCCGGATGAGTGAATATCTTGCGTGGCAATGTACAAACCACCTTGAATCGGTTCTTCCGAATCCTCGGCCAGCCGGCCGGCGGCCACCAAAACACCGTCTGTGCGATATACGCGCCATGATCCCCTTTCGTCTCCCTCGGCTGTAACTATAACTTCGGGGTAGCGGTCATCATCCCAGCGGACGAAAGCGGTGTGGATAGCACGTTTGTCGCCGGAGTTGCCAACGGGGAATGTAAAAAGATTGTTGCCGTTAAAATCCGTTATCCAGACTGTTGGAGCTTGGTCTTTTGTAGACGCGAAAAGATTCCAAGTGCCATATTTAATCGGATCAGCATCAACCATGGCCGAGTAAGCATCTAAAACGCCGACTCCCATACCAAAAGAATCAATTTCAGCATTAAATGGCTGAGCCGTGTCTAAAATCCTTTGCGCCAATTGCTCGCCTGTCCAGGTTGGATACTTTGCCTTCAACATGGCCGCGACTCCTGAAACAAGCGGGGCCGACATAGAGGTACCGCTCCATGCGCCGTATCCCGATACTTCGGTGCGATTGCCATCGGGGTCGTAAGTGGGGCGCGCGGCAAAGATTTCTCCACCGGGCGCGGCCAAGCTTGCGCAAGAGCCGTAGTTTGCCGAATCGTATTTGGAGCCATCAGCATTTGTTCCGGTAACCACCAAAACACTTTGACCGGCGGCTCCGGGGTGGCAGGCCGGGAAGATTTCGTAATCATCAAAATTATGGGCGATTCCATCAAAACCATTACCGGCCGCGATAACAACCAGCACGCCTTGCGCGGTAGCCTCGAGAATTGCATCGGCAACATCTTGATCTTGCATATCGCCCTCTAAACTTAAGTTGATAATATCCGCGCGATGGCGAACCGCATAACGAATAGCTTGCGCAAGTTTATCGGTACCGCCCGATCCGTTGGAATCAAGTATAACGAGGGGCATTATTTTTACGTTCCAGGCCATGCCGGCCATGCCAATGTTATCGTTTCCGCGTGCCGAGATGAGTGATGCCACAATTGTGCCATGCTCCCAGGCTCCATTATCTTTATCGATATTTCCAACCGGGCGAATATCCGAACTATCGTTTACATAATTCCAACCATTAGCATCATCCACGTATCCATCGGCGTCGTTATCTTTGCCGTCTATGGGTTCATCGGGATCTTCCCAAAGCGATCCTTTTAGATCGGGGTGTGAATCATCAAAACCACCATCTACAACCGCAACGATGATATCTCGCGGTGATGATGTGGGAGCAACTGCCCAAGCCTCGTAAGCATTTATTGCATCCAAATACCACTGATTTTTTTGAAATGTATCGTTAATAACCATGCGCTTTGGAGCAGGGCTTTTGAGCGTTGGCTCTGCTCCATCCGTGTAGAGCGTAGGAATGGGAGTTTCTACAGCCAAAGCCGGATTTGCCACAGCAAAAAGCATCAGCGTGAGCGATAAAAGAGAGAAAATTTGGTTGAATTTCATGGGGTGATTATAACTTAGTCTAAACTGATTCACAAGCGGAAAAATAATAACAAATTGCAAATGGCAAATAGCAAGAGTTGCCTAGTTTACTCTTGCTATTTGATATTTGCAATTTGATTATGTTCCCATCCTCTTTAGCACAATCCTGATGGTTTTTAGCAATATGGCCATGTCGAGCATTAGGGTGCGGTGTTTGATGTAGTAGAGATCGTATTGTAATTTTTTTATGTTTTCCTCGAAGGTGGAGGCGTATGGGAATTGTACCTGCGCCCAGCCGGTTAGGCCGGGGCGGGTTAAATGTCGTAAAGAATAGTAGGGCATCTGTGCAACGAGCTCGGTGACAAATTCGGGGCGCTCGGGCCTGGGGCCGATGAGCGACATATCGCCACGCAAAACATTCCAGATTTGCGGAAGTTCATCTAAGCGGGCGGCACGCATGAACTTGCCTATTTTTGTGATTCTTGGATCGTCTTTTTGCGCGAATTGAGGAACACCCGCCACTTCGGCATCTTGACGCATTGTGCGAAATTTGTAGATGCGAAATGGTTTTTGATTGGCTCCTACGCGGATTTGAGAATACAGAACAGCCCCGGGTGAGCTGAGTTTTACAAGCAGTGCCAAAATGGGATACAGGATTATGGTTATGATGGCGATTGGGACAGCGAGGATGACATCAACAAAACGCTTTACGCCCTCGTATGCCACTTTTTCGCCCTCGTGGATGTGCGAGAGGAACCAGTTTTGTGAGATATGCTCGAGAGGGATTCTGCCGGTGGCAATTTCTTCGAACCCGGCACGATCTACAAGCGTGACTGCCGAAAAAATCGTTTCGTAAAGAGCATCTTGAAGCCCCGGGACCTCTTCGGGTGTGTGACCAACTATTATTGTGTCGATTTCGCCATCTTTAACCAAACCCCGAATTGAATCGGGCGATGCGTGCCAAACAACCGAGCCGTCATCGAAACGTGTACCGGGCGCTGTTTGCAAAACCGCTTTAAGCTCGAAACCCGGCGCCACCTCTTGAATAAGCTCCGCAACACGGCCGGCATCTTGAGGTGAACCGATAAAGAGTAAGCGTGTCTTAAAGATTGTGCTCGCGACAATGCGATTAAAAGCGATACGCCAAAAGTAATCCAAGAGTAAAACGATTATGACGTAAAGAATGAGGTTACGGCGCGGGGCAATGCCAAAGATTGGGAGCAGGTAGAAAAAACCAAAAGCTAAAAGCAAGTTGGCTATTGTACCTTCAAAGTATGTGCGTAAAAATTTTAGCGAATCTCGGCTAAGGCGTAAATCGTAAAGCCCGGCCACGTAGTAGCCCACGAGCCAAATACAAGAGAGGAATAAAAATGGCAGAGCATGTTGATCGTAAGTACTTGGAGTTAACTCGCCAAAGCGCAATAAGATCATGAGGGGTACCGAAATTTGAAATACTAAAAAATCGCCCAGAAGCAGGAGTAGTTGTTTGATGCGGGTGCGGTTGTTTAGCATAATTTCGTACTACTTAAGTACCTTGTACCTAGTACCTTGTACCTAGTACTTTTTGATGTACGTGGTGGTTAAGTAGGATGGGGTCATTCGGAGATGCTGCGGGTGAGGGCGCTTATCAGTCTTGCTGATTCATTAGCTTGTTTAAACAGATCCGAAAAACGAGTACTGTTGATATAACCAAGATCTAAGGCTAAGTAAAGCATAGATTGCACTTCGCAACAAGATCCGTATGCAATATTTAAAAATCTTTTAAACTCACGATTTCCTCGACGACCAAAGCCTTCCGCTATGTTATTCATCGTTGAAACAGCTGACCGTTCAATTTGATCTCGAAAACCATAGTCACGTAAATTACGAAATTCACTATATATATTACCAGCCATAACCCGACTTTTTTTCCAAGCAATAATATCCTCAAATTTCTCAATTCCCATATATCTTTTAATATACTTAATACCTACTACTTAGTACTAAGTACCAACAGAATATTAAATCACATAAGTTTGTACTAGGTACTAGGTACTAGGTACAAGGTACTAGGTACGAAAGTCCTTATAAATTCTCAAAATTGCTTTAATGGCTTCGATACCATCTCGGAAATGGTGGATTTGGCTTTTGCGGTTGGGATAGCGGAATTCGAGCCATGGGACGGGGACCTCGGCTATCCTTAACCTATCTTGCCTGGCTTTTGCTAAAAATTCAATATCTAAAAACCAGCCGTCTTCTTGGCACTCACGGAGGATCTTTAATCCCCTTTCATTCATAATCTTGAGCCCGCATTGAGCGTCCGCGACTTTGAGATTTAAAAAGAGGTCGGCGAGGAAGTTGAAGAGTTTGGAGCTTAGAGTTCGGAGCCAACTGCGGTTGGTTGTTTTGGTGATGAGGAGTCTTGAGGCGATGACAATGTCGGCTTTGTCTTCGAGCAAGCGGGTAACCATGCCCACTATGGCATCGGGGTCGGCGGAGAGGTCGGCGTCGATGAAACCGAAGAACTGATTTTGATTCGAATTTCGTATTTCGAATTTCGTATTTCGCGGCGGATCTGCCTGTGGTGGAGATGAGGAGGCGTCGTCGGGGGTTTGTTCGGCGGCGAAGCGGATGGCTGAGCCTTTGCCGACTTTGGGACATTCTAAATAAACTAATTGGTCCTGGGTCCTGGGTACTGAACCAACCGATTGGTCCATGGTCCTGGGTACATGGTCCTGGTTACTAAGACTATAGCCAGGACCATGTACGTAGGACCATGTACGAATGAGTTCTTGAATAGTTTGTTTAGTTTGATCAGTTGATCCATTATCGGCGATGATTATTTGCCATGGGATTGTGAGGTCGGCTAGTGATTTTGAAAGGCGCCGGATTGTGTCGGTTATGTAGGG
>JARGGJ010000029.1 GCA_029210915.1 Patescibacteria group bacterium | reverse complement strand
ACCTGAAAGAATGTGAATGGCGTTATGCTAAGGAGCCGAATGACTTAATGAAGGAGCTATGGCATATTATTAAATGGTACTTAAATCATTAGTTTGCTAGTCTAGAGCCTTATTATTTATTAATTAATAAGTTCCGCTCGCTTTGTTATTTATTATTTGTTATTTGTTAATTAAATTCGTAAGTTCTTTCATTCTTTCATTTTTTAATTTCTCCGATGTAGCTTCCAGATTCAATCTGATTAGTGGCTCAGTATTCGACTTCCGTAGATTAAACCACCAAGCATCACCCTGTTTCGGATCTCCAAACTCTAAACGGATACCATCCACATCCACAACCTTCGTTGCCTCATTCTTGTACTCATTAACCAATCTATCTATAACCTCATCCTTATCCTTTACCTCAAAATTGATCTCACCCGAGTGATGATATTTCTGAAATTTACTCCACAGACTACTCAAGGTTTGAAAAGGGTTAACCAGCTCTTTTAACAAAACCAACATCGCATAATCCCCGCACTCCATATTCCAAAACTCACGGAAATAATAATGCATAGATAACTCACCCGCAAACTTTGCGTCAACCTCTCGCATCTGGTTTTTTATATTTGCATGGCCAACTTTGCAAAAAACAGATTCACCCCCGGCCGATTCAATCGCATCTTTCACAGACCAAGACGACCTAACATCATTCAGCACCTTGCCCTCACCATGGCGTTTAAGCTCGATGCTCGCAAAAAGCGCTGTTAAAATATCCCCCGGAATCTGCTCGCCTTTTTCATCTATAAAACCAATCCTGTCTGCATCTCCATCAAACGCAATTCCCATCACAACCTTTGTTTCCAACACTTTTTTCTTAAGATCAGTAAGTGTCTCTAATTTTATCGGATTGGCTTCGTGGTTCGGAAAATTTCCATCTGGAGTAAAATACAGCTCTTCAACTTTCAACCAAGGAAGTTTTTCCAAAAGTTTTGGTAAAACAAAACCACCCATCCCATTCCCCGCATCAATCACCACCTTCATCTCCGGCATCTCACTCGACACCTTAGCCTTCTCTATCACAAAATCAACATAACGCTCAAGCGCATCCGGATCCTCAACCACTTCCCCAACGTGGGACGTAGGATCCCTCCTTTCGCGAAAGGAGGGAGGACGTGCGACGTGCGACGAATCATAAGCATCCCGTATCTCCTCAAGCCCGGATCCTAAGCCAAGCGGAAGCATCCCCCCCGTCACAAACTTAAACCCATTATACTTTCCCGGATTATGACTGGCCGTAATCATAATGCCCAAATCAAACTCCTTATTCGCCATTCCCATGAGTATATTGAACATAGGAGTTGAACAAAGGCCAATTTTGGCAACATCCACCCCCTGCTCCGTGAGCGATTTTACAAGCGCATCCTCTAACTCGGGCGAGGTTAGCCTCATATCCTTACCAATCATCACTTTTTTGGGATTTCGAGCTTTTACGACAGCCGTACCCAGTTTTTCCGCAAAATTAGCGTTTATTACAGCCGGCGACTCCCCACGGATATCGTACGACTTAAAAACCGAGAAAATCTCTTCTTGCATATTGCTGTATATTATTGACCAAATGCAACAATTCGTCTACACTAAGCGTATAAATCTTATTACGTTAATCCGTTTATAACGTTCATAACGAGTTCAGCAGTCAATCATGCCAACTCCGTTACGACGTTATGACGTTATAACGTTATAACAATTAAAAATTTAGAAATATGACAATTTTTTGGATACTACTTATCGCTCTTGTGGTTGTTGGAGCTTGGCTCATTGCCGTTTACAACGGTTTAATCAAAGCTAAAAACCGCACAGAAGAAGCGTTCTCGGATATCGACGTGCAGTTAAAACGCAGGCATGATTTGATTCCAAACCTGGTGAATACGGTAAAAGGTTACGCTTCACACGAATCATCCGTCTTTACACAAGTTACAGAAGCCCGCTCCAATGCTATGCAAGCCGGCACAATTGATGAAAAAATCCAAAGTGAAAACCAGCTAATGGGAACACTTAAAAGCCTTTTTGCGGTTGCGGAAAATTACCCCGAGCTAAAAGCCAACCAAAACTTTTTGCACTTGCAACAAGAATTGGCCGACACGGAAAATAAGGTTCAAGCATCGCGTCGCTTTTACAACGGCAATGTTCGCGATTTCAACACCAAGCTCCAAGTTTTTCCTACTAACATGATTGGTAACATACTTGGCTTTAAAGCTTACCAATTCTTCGAAGCCGAAGAAGAAGCTAAAGCGGTTCCGCAAGTAGATTTCAGCAACAATCAACCGACTCCTGCGCCAACACCGGCACCCGCGCCAACTCCCGCTCCAGCTCCTGATGCTCCAGCCGAAGAAACAAAAGAAGACACCGCAAACTAACGTATAGTATCACCGAGTTCCGAACCAAGAGTTCGGAACTTTAGACTCAACAAAATAACCCTCGACAACGTTCGTAACGTTTATAACGTTAATAACGAGATCAGTGGTAACCCAAACAAACATCATAACTCGTTAAAAACGTTATAAACGGATTAACGTAACTATGTATAATCAAATCGATTCCAACAAACGCAGAACAGCCTTACTCGTCGCCTTGTTTGTAGGTATTTTAGCCGCAGCCGGATATGTTTACGGCCAAATCTCGGGCTATGGCAACACTGGGTTGGTACTGGCGCTAATCATCTCCACAATTTGGACGCTTATTTCGTGGTATGCGGGTTCTAAAATCACTTTATCAAGTTTAGGGGCAAAAGAGCTCACCGATAAATCTCAATTCCCAACTCTATGGAACACTGTCGAGAATCTTTCCATAACAGCCGGCATCCCGCGCCCTAAGATCTACATCGTAAACGACCGCTCACCCAATGCTTTCGCCACAGGGCGCGATCCGGAACATGCCAGTGTCGCCGTTACAACAGGATTATTGCAAATTCTTGATAAAACCGAGCTGGAAGGAGTCCTTGCCCATGAATTGGCCCACATTCAAAACTACGACACACGACTCATGGTTTTGATCGGCGTTTTGGTTGGCGCGCTTGTAATGCTGGGCGATTGGATGTTCCGAGGCGCCTTATTTGGAGGTGATCGCAAAAGCGGTAACGGCATCTTCATGATAATCGGCCTGATTTTCATAATACTTTCACCGTTAATAGCCGAACTCATAAAACTGGCAATTTCCCGCCGTCGTGAATATCTGGCCGATGCATCCGGGTCTTTACTTACCAGATACCCCGAAGGATTGGCGAGCGCGCTGGAAAAAATCCGCGACAATGCTTCGCCGATGCAAAAAAGATCCAACGCTACAAATCATCTCTGGATTTCCGACCCAAAAGCCAAGTCCCTGGGCGAACGCGCCTCCGGACTCTTCGCAACCCACCCGCCCATAAACGACCGCATAACAGAACTAAGAGGAATGCTTTCTAACAACTAAAAACCCCTAATTAATTAACAAATCACAAATAATAAATAACAAAGCGAGCGGAGGTATTATCTTTATTATTTATTATTTATAATTTATTATTTTGCGCAGCGATAGCGAAGCACAAGTATGTTACCCAACGACCTTATCAACAGATTCACCACGCACTTAAAAGAAACGCTCCAAAAAGCGTTGGGTTTTGCCGTATCCAATGGGCGTGAACTCGTTGAACCGGGTGATATCATTGTTGGTTTGTTGGGTGAAAAGGGTTCGCTCGGCGGAGAACTGCTAAACAAAGCCGGTTGCGATATAAACCACGCCACGGATGCCTTTCGAGGCAAGCCTTCACAAAAAAAATCAGTTTTGGCATTGGATCTTTCCGAGCCTGTAAAAAAAATTATAGAAAAATGCGTGGTAACCGCACATCTGCGCGAGCATAAATTCGTCGGCACCGAACATTTATTATTTGCCATTCTGGAAACCGAAGATAAAATTATTTTTAATTATTTTGCTAAAGAAAAAATTGACCTGGCAAATCTTAAAGATCAACTCGAAACGGTTTTAAAATCCGAATCAAACTTCCCCAGCATGGAACAAATGAATGACCGCAATATCATTACCGATGATTTTCCGTCACCCGCAATGCCCGAGAACGACATAACTCAGATACCCGGCATTCACAGCAATAAATTACCAAACACTTCGGCTCTGGATTCATTCTCTCGTGACATTACGCACAAAGATATCGTTTTCACTTTAGATCCGGTTATTGGTCGCGATACAGAGATCGACCGCATTATCGAAGTGCTGATTAGGCGCACAAAAAGCAATCCAATTCTCTTGGGTGAGCCCGGCGTGGGAAAAACCGCAATCATCGAAGGCTTGGCAAAACGCATAGCAGACGGCGATGTACCCGACGCGCTCTATGGCCACAGAGTCTTAAGCTTGGATTTGGCTTCAACCGTAGCCGGCACCATGTACCGCGGAGAATTCGAGGCACGACTGAAACAAATTGTAGACGAAGCCAGTAAAGACACACATATAATCCTTTTTATAGATGAAATTCATAACATAGTTGGCGCCGGTTCCACTTCCGGCTCACTTGATGCGGCCAATATTTTAAAACCCGCCCTCGCACGCGGAGCAATCCGCTGTGTTGGCGCAACAACTTGGACTGAATATAAAAAATTCATCGAACCTGATGCGGCTCTTGAACGCAGGTTCCAACCCATTATAATCGATGAACCAACCACCTTGGAAACTCTGGAGATGCTTCGCGGGCTCGAGAAAAGCTATGCGGAGCACCACAAAGTCAGCTACGACCCGGAGGCTCTGGTTGCGGCCGTTAATTTGGCCGAAAGATTCCTCACCGATCGCCTGTTCCCCGACAAAGCCGTGGATCTTTTAGACGAAGCGGCCGCAAGTGCGGTTGCTAAAAGGCAATCCCGTGAATTTCACGAGCGTTTAGCTGTTTTAGACGCGGCAATTCAGGATAAAATCAATAACTCCGAAAGGCATTTACAAAATCAAGAACTGGAAAAGGCCGAAAAACTTACTAACGAGGCCGATATTTTACTGGAAAATCGTAAAAAAATGGAAAACGACCAGCTTTCATCAACCAATAAAAGTTTACCCAAGATAACAGCGGAAGATGTCGCTCGCGTGGTTGCCCGCATAGCCAACGTGCCTCTTGAGATGATACTCGCAACCGAGCGTGAACGCTTAACCGGTTTAGAGGAACGGTTGCAACAAAAAATCTTTGGACAAGCACAAGCCTTAAACGCAGTATCCGATGTAATCCGCCGAGCCAGGCTGGGTTTGCATGCCAAAAATCGCCCCAAAGCCACTATGCTTTTTGTTGGTCCATCGGGCACCGGCAAAACAGCTCTGGCCCATGCCATAGCCGAGGAAATCTTTTCTCGCGAAGATGCGCTTATCAAACTCGACATGAGCGAATTTGCCGAACCACACACCATTTCCAAACTCATCGGTTCCCCGGCAGGTTATGTTGGCTACCGCGAGAGCACCAAACTCACAGATGCGATTCGCAAACACCCGCATGCTGTTGTTTGTTTTGATGAAATCGAAAAAGCCCACACCGATGTGCAACATACACTTTTACAAATTTTAGAAGACGGCAAAATCACAGATTCCACCGGCCGTAACATATCTTTTGCTCATGCTTATATAATTCTTACATCAAACGTCGGCTCCGATAATATCGCCAAAAAATCCATCGGATTTGGCGGGGGGCAAACCTCTCTTGACCCTATAATCACCCAAGAGGTTAAAGAACATTTCAAACCCGAGCTTTTAAATCGTTTAGATCGCATTATAGCCTTCCAGCCATTGGATAATTCGCACTTACGAAGCATCCTCGATCGAGAAATCGAAGAAGTCTGCAATCGCTTGGAAGACATGCAAAAAATAGCCTGCGAAGTACCGGAATCTGTCCGCGAATGGCTAATGAACCAACCTCTCCCCGAAGAAGAAGGCGCCCGAGCCATTCGCCGCCTTGTAGAACGCGAGATAACCTCGGCTATCAGTTCTTTCCTGATTAACCACCGAAAAAAGAACCAAATCACGTTCACAACACAAAACAACAAAATTCTGGTAAAATAGCTGAAAGAGTTCATAAAGATTAAAGTAACAAGTTCATCACGAGTTATTTGAGTCACTCTTGATGAACTTTTGTCTTGAAGAACATTTAGCTTTTTATGCCCCAAGGAGGAGCTGATAAAAATTTAGATCCACGTGGAAGCGGTAAAAATCGCTCTTCTTCGAATTCAGAGAAGCGTAAAAATTATACTCCTAACAAGTTAAACAAAATAAAAGAAAAAGGAAAAAAATACCTTACCTATGGAGCAATTGCTATGGGAGCAGCTGGTGACGCACCATCGGCAATTTCCGCAGGATCCCCCGCAACAAATCAAAGTACTTCAGCAAAAAAGATGCCCCCAAAGCCAACCGGTTCCGCGTCTCCATCAAAAGTAAAACGCAGATCTCCGCAAAACCAATCCCGTTCCGTTGGCCCGGAGGCTATCGCCCGCCCTGTAAACCCGGTCCAAATGGCATCGCGCTTACATTCCGATCGGCTAAAATCCGCAAACGATAACAATGCCGGCCAAACCAGAGAAGAAATGATTGCCGATTCCGGTGATACGGGCGAATCCGTACTCCCCGGGCAATACGACCCGCTTCAAGAAAACAGTGCCTACGGCAACAGTACACCAACCGCACCCGGGTCGATGTCTGAAGCAAAAGCGGACGACGAAAATAAAGGCGGCGGCCAAATGCAATCAGATCTGGAGCGCCAACGCGCCATGCAATTACAGCAGGGTAAAATGGCAAGCGTACAACAAAACGCAGGAGGCAGTGTCGGAGAATCCGGTTTGCCATCATTATCGGGCGCCCAGGCTAAAGAATCGCAATCCAAAGAGGAGAGTCAACAACAAACCCCGGTCAAAGAAGAATCATCCAAGCTATTCCGCATGGGCCAAGATGCTAAAGGCGGTGGAGAATTGGATAAAGCTCAACAAATTGCCCAAGCCGTAGGTGCGGAAAGAGTCGCAAAAGCCGCACAAACGGCTAAAAACGTAAAAGGTAACTTGGAAGCGCTCAGAAAAGCACAAAAAACATTGCAAAGCTTTTGGAACCTAATCAAAGCCGGCGAGCTCGCGGCCGGCGTTAGCGTTGTTTCGATTATCGTATTGGTTGTTACTGCCAATTTGCAGATGATTAATAAATACACTTTCAAAAACAAATTAATTCCCGAAACCTTTTTCGTGGAAGATGGCGCCATAGTTTGCACCGATTGTGCGCTTTGCGGGGCATCATGCATTTCCGTTTTTGCAATGCCTATGGTCCTAATTCCCTTTATTGCCGCCGTAATAGTTATGGGCGGAGTTCTGGGCCTGGATCACTTTGGTATTATCGATATGGCAGGCTTTATGTCGGATGCTTTCTAATATTTGAATTTACATCAAAAAAACTATATAATGAATGCATCCCATGCTTATATGATTATATTATCTGAAATTCAAAAAAAGATAATTTTTATTATTTTTTTCGTTTTGTTTACACTTGGAACCGGCTACGCGCTTTACTACTTCTTTTTTAGCCCGCTCGCAACCGTAACACCCCCAACCGAATCCACAGATCCATCTTATACCGGCACATTTAATGAATCCGGCACCAGAGATGAAACAACTCAAATTGATACAAATTTAGGAACCGCTCCGCTGCCCGTTGGCGTAGGCAGCCAACCAACTTCCGCACAAACAGGTACAAATATTTTATTAGATCAAGTTACTCAAGCCGTTAGCATGTCTGCCGATGGCTTAACACGTTATTACAATCCGGAAGATGGCCGTTTCTACAGCCTCAAAGAAGACGGCACCTCGATCACTTTATCAGACAGGCAATTTTTAAATGTCGATAACATTAGCTGGTCCGCCGTAAAAGATGAGGCAATTTTGGAATTCCCCGACGGAAGCAATATCTACTACGATTTTCAAACCGAAAGGCAAGTTACCCTGCCATCCCATTGGCAAGATTTTGAATTTGCTCCCACAGAAAGCAAGATAGTCGCCAAAAGCATTGGCCTAGACCAAAATAACCGCTATTTGGTTTCCGCAGACGCCAACGGCAACGAGCTTACAGCCCTATATCAACTTGGCGATAATGCGGATCGCGTAATCCCCAGTTGGTCGCCTAACAATACTGTTATAGGTTTTTCTAAAACCGGAGATCCGCAACCCGATAACGGCGAAGAAATATTATTACTCGGCAAAAACCACGAGCAATTCCGCCCGCTAACTGTTGCCGGTAAAGGATTTTTGCCATCTTGGTCACCCGACGGCAAACAACTACTCTATAGCGTATATCATGAAAGAGATGGCCTGCGCCCAATGCTCTGGATATCAGATGCCAGTGGAAGCCAAGTGGGCCAAAACCGTCGTAAATTAAACATTAATACTTGGGCCGATAAATGCGCCTGGGCAGATAAAAACACAATCTACTGCGGTGTCCCAATCTCTCTCCCTGCCGGTGCCGCACTGGATAGAGACATCGTCAGCTCTGTTTCCGATGACATTTACAAAATAAATTTGCAAACCGGCTTGGCGCAAAAAGTTAACAAAACCGCCAACACCTATTCCATTAACACACCGGCAATAAGCCAAGATGGCAGTAAACTTATTTTTACAGACAGCTCAACAGGAAAACTGATCGGAATCGATCTATAATTATATGCAACTTAACCTCTCTGCCCAAAAAATCGCAATATTAATCGTTATCTTTGCCATAATTTTATTTACCGCAGGAGCCGGGTATTCCATTTACATAACAAATACTAAAAACTATTTAGCCGGTTCCCCTCCCAAAGAGCTCACGCAAAAAATTCCCGCCAAACAGGTCCCCTACAATCAAATCAAACCCCCGGCACTAAACCCTGATGATGCGTTTTTAATCGGCTCTCCTTCATCAACTTACGGAATTATATTTTACGGCGATTACACCAACCCAAAATCCAACGAACTCCTTAAAGATCTGATTACCGCCCTCGAACCCTATGGCGATTTGATACGTTTAAACTACAGATTTTTACCAAAAACCACAGACGAGGGTGATATTGGATATGAAACCGCTATTGTCTCCGAGTGTTCACGCCTTTTTGGCGGAAACTGGATAATACACGAACTGCTTGCACAAAGCGATACCAAAAAGCTAAATAAAAGCTCATTACGCCAAATGATACAAAACGCCAGTTTGGAGCCAGAAATAATTAGCGTCTGCCAGTACAACACCACAATCCGCGAGCAAATTGGCACGGCAATAGATACCGCCAAAGGCGATGGAATAGACGAAGCACCGTTTATTTTTGTTGGTACCGAGGCTATACCGGCGAGCGAGGCTACAACCGAAAAAGTTTTAAATGCAGTCAAATCTTACGTCAGCAATTTTTAAAATAATTTACACGCGAGGCAACCTTTTTTTCTTGCTGATTTTTTGTTTCTCAATATTTTCTTTTTTTCTTTTCTCATCTCCCGCAAACGCATCTTGTTGTAGATGCGCTCACCCGCAAATCGAAGGCACCATATGCGTCCAAAACGACATAACACCCTGCGCAGACTTGGCACAAACAAACAAAGATTTTAAAGATGCCACCTGCACTATCGAAGATAAAGACGCTTCCTGCAAACTTGTTAAAGACGGTGGCATTTGTCTGGCCGGCCCAATGAACGTATTGAGTTTTAAATTGGCAAGTTACGTAAAAGAAACAAAAAAAGATGAACCAAAAAATGAAACTACCAATTTCGAACCCACACTCCTTAAGCTAAACGTAGATATACCGGGCCTAAGCTTCACAAATCCGTATTTAGACGGCAACCAAGTAATAATTCCCTATTTGGGCCAATACATTCAAGCTTTATACAAATTCCTTTTAGGTGTTGCCCTTATCGCCTCCGCCATAATGATTATAGTCGGCGGTTATAAATACATAATAGCTGCAACCGGCGCAAAAGTGGAAAGCGGTAAACAAATGATAATCGACGCGCTCATGGGCATGGTTATTGTTTTGGGAGCTTATGTAATTTTATCAAACGTTAATCCCAATCTTACGCAGTTTGGGAGCTTGACTGTGCCGTTTGTTGAAGAGGAGTTATTCATACTAAGCAAAAAAGATCACAAAGCCCTGGCTGGCGGCAGCTCCTATTATAATGGTGATGAAAACATTTCGAGCGACGAAGTTATCGCAAAAGCCAGGCAAGTTGCCGCTGAACGAGGCATAGATCCATGCATAGCCGAAGCGATTGTACGTACAGAATCCTCGGGCAAAATTGGCGCCATAGGGCATGACGAAAATTTTAACTATGTACGACCCGGAGTAACTCTTCCACAAGCTCGTGTAAACTTTTTAAGATTAAGAATAAAATACTCTGGTGAAAAATTTTCATCCGATATTCCAATAATGCCGTCTGATTGCAATGCTTCCACTCGCTCAACTTGTGCTGAAATATCTAAAACAGGTCCATTGAATGACGACCTAAAAATTGACCCAAATGATGAATATTTCGGAATGGATCATCGTGAAGGGTTTAGTCATGGATTTGGAATAAGCCAGTTAACTCTTTGGCCAAATGATAAATGTAATGGCAAATGGGGTAAACAGCTAGGATCAAAATGTTTTACACCTGCCGATCTACTTACTTTAGATGGTGGAATCGATGCATTATTATCACACCCCGCTGTAAAACCCGGTAATTCTGCAGAGGCGGTTTTTAAAGCCTATATCGGAAAACCAAACCCCGGGCTTTTAAGTAAAAAGATGGGGGCTTACCAACTATGTAAAAACAAAAAATAATTAGCATAAAAATGTTATACTTATTACTCATGAATAACCATTATAAAAAATCCTGGTATATAAAAAAACAATCCCTTGGAAGCATTTTGGTCTTACAAAAAAAAGGGTGACCACGAAGAGTTGCACAATATAAAAACAACAGCTTACCAAAAATGCAAATCCAAAGAATCTAAAGAATAAACTCCAAATAATATTTGGAAATTAATAATGATATCACAATGCACTCTCATCTTTCCTAATTTCCCAACCACACACCCTCTTTATCAAAATTAGGTCTCATGATCCTGGTAATGGGTGAATATCTTCCAGCGCAACTCCCTTCATTTTTTAAACATCTTTCTCTAATCTTAGGATTCTGTTTGATACTACCATCTAAAATCCAAGCAACACCTTTTTTGCTTTCATGCCAACCTAAAAAAATCATAGAGTGCATTCCATCACATTCTGTATTACCGGCATATATATAAACCCAATCTCCCGGCTCCAGCCTATCGGCAAAATCATTTGGATAATTAGGCAAAGATCCCGCTAGATGATCCCTTACTAAAGCAATCGCCGCACTCATACTACCACCACATTGATCACTAGATCTAAAATATGATTGCCACCTTGCTGCTGATTCGGGATTTGGAGCTATATTTCGCTTTTCATTTCCTCTCATTGCAGCATCTGCATGTTCTAAACACTTTTCTCCGCCAACGCATCTTCTACCATAAGCCCATGTATATAAATCACCTCCTATTTCAGGAGTAACTGTTTTATAAGCTCCTTTAACCGGTGTACAAATACCATTTTTACTTACAGTACCGTTTACGCCTGCAGCCATCCAGGCACATTGTGCAACATTACCGCAATTATTCATATTAATACCGCAATCCGCAAAAAATTCAGCCGCTTGTCTAATACGATATCCAAAATCAGTTCCATTAACATTAGCCGACACGTTTTGTATATATAATTCTTTCTCAATGGCTAAAATAGCTCTACACTTCCCCGAAACAATAGGCTTAACAGCCGCTATCTCTGGATCCGGAACAATGGGGCTATCCGCATAAATACCACTTGGAGCGGTTGCAGAGGTTTGTAAGGATAAATCATGTAAAATAAATTCGTTTGTCATCACTTCCGGAATATTCAAAGTATTCATGCGAACCAAATTTGGATTAACGTTGGTAATAATTACATAAGCACCGAGTAAAATTACCAAACCCATCAAAGCCTCCTTAATCTTTTCTTTTCCTGATTGAACTTGCATTCCCGTTGCACCTAATAGATATAAATACCCCCCATAAATAACTATAATCGCAGATGCAATTAAACCAATGCCTAAAATATATTTATAAAATGCGATAACATAAACTGCAAAAAACGGAACTGAAAGAGTCTGAGCAGATCTGGTAACTTGAAAATCCTTCACATCCAATCCCGGAATATCTACATTAAGACGAGGTACAACAAATGAATCATCTGCAGCTAATACTTGAGTGCTATTAACATTGCTTAATATAAAAAACAACAAAAGCACAAAAATACATAAAAATATTGTTTTAATTTTTTTTGTTTGAAATACAGAGTTAATCATAAAAATATCATTCAACAGTATCTTCAACTGCACCCTCATCCACAACAACCTCTTCTGCTGGCTTTTCCGCAACATCATTCAAATCCATACAACATCGAAAACCCGTTTCGAAACCCCTCCAACTTATGGAGTGATCCCCCCCCCAAACTTGATTACATGTTGGTTTTGCTTGTAGATTAGCAAGGTGAGCTATTGGAGACCAATAAAAACCCATCCATGCATAGGCTTCTTTATTGGTTGCTACTGGAGACAGGGCGGTTAACTGAGACAATGACATCTTCTTCCTTAAGGCAATTTCCTGCACGTTGGCAGGCATGTCTACAACACCCTCTTCGGTAACGCACCGTGGTCTACGACCACTTACCTCAACCGATGTATTGATTTCTTCAAGATATTGCTTAGCTGCATAATATGCTTCACGATAATCCACATTAAACAAGGCCGAATTATCTTGCTCTGGCACCAAAATACTACCATCGGCCACTTGCGGATAATATTTATTAAAAGCACCTAAAACCTTATCCCTTAAACCAATCAACCTTGCTGCATCAGGATTAACCGAATCGTAATTACAGGGTGCCGGTTCATTTTTAGTTTTAACAACTGCAGCTCCTTTATTTATATATTCTCCTGCAATATAAGTTTCACCGTATCCATAAGTGTTCTTACCCTCAGAACCCAAACAAGCTCTTTGCCACTCATCAACTGTACAAAGCCTCTTAGCCCTTTGATCACACCACCAAGCGGCTTCAATGCCTAAAACACCACTATAAGGTTTAATCCCTCGCCTATTTGGCGCCTCGTACCTATCTATACAAAATGATGAAACCTCTTTTTTAGTTTTAATTTTATAAGCAGGACTTAGCCTTATTGCAATCATATCTGGCGGACACTCACCCTGAGCAATGGGTAAGCCATCCTCATTTCTTGCTATAACACCATCGGGCGGTATATACACCTTGGAAACTGGCCCATCTTGAAAATCTGCCTCGCTTATACCCGGCATGGTATAACTCCATCTGATTTTTGCAGACTCCTCTACCATGGATCTTGCCGCAGCAGGATCTTCAGGGGTATCTTGAGCTGAAACCACAGCAACCTTCATAGCTCCTGTATTTGTAGTATTCGGATTAATATTAGCTAAAATTGCCGTACTGGCCAAAATTATTGCCAACCCCATTACACCATCTTTAATTTTATCTTTTGCATCACTAACCTTGGCGCCTGTGCTGGCAATTATATACAAAATACCTCCATAAATAATTATTATTGCTGCGGTAACCAACCCAATACCTATTAAATATTTGTGTAAACCAATTATATAAATCGCCAAATAAGGTATTTGAACCATGTTATCCTTAATTTCAAGCTTATCGGGAAAAGTAACACCGGGTATATCAACGCCTAAAACCGGCTTAGTGGCTGTAGCATAAACCTGATTACCATTACTACTATTATTTGTTAAAAAAGCTTCATTAATCTTATCGTAAGCCTCGGGTTGATTTGCACACTGCGCAGATGCACTGGTTTTTAACTTTTTACATGATTCCATTGCCAAACTCGTACATGATATCTCAAATTTTTCACCGGTATTTTTATCAATTTCCTCACTCGCAAAAACACAACCCTTTGTATCTGGTATTAATACGCAAAAATTTTTATTTATAGTTTTCGCTTCACATTGACAACAACCAAAACCCAAAGCAAAAACACGTAAAGGTAAAAATAAAATAGTAATAAAGGCAAAAAATACAATATAACGCATCGCCATAAATCAACTAAAATATATCACATTCGTAGACCAATTGACAGAATGCATCAACCTTTATACACACTTCGAAACATTTATAGTAATCTACTTAAGTTATGCCCAAACCCACATCTGTTCATGTTTGTTCCAAATGCGACGCCCAATTCCCCAAATGGAGCGGTCGCTGTGAATCCTGCGGAGCCTGGGGCACAATCAGCAAAGAACCAACTCTCCCAAAAGCCTCCGGTGATTCAGCTTCCGAAATCAAAGCCGCCCCCGCCAAACTTACCCCCTTTAGTCAGTTAGAACGTGGGACGAGCGACGTGGGACGAGCGACGAATGTTAAGACGGGCTTGGCAGCAATCGACACCATCCTCGGCAACAACCTAGTCCCAGGCTCCGTGACTTTAATCGCCGGTGAGCCGGGCATGGGCAAATCAACCATCCTAACAGAACTCGCTTTAAAGATGGCGGAGGATGGCAAAAAAATAATCTACGTCACTGGCGAAGAATCCCCCTCCCAAATCAACCTTCGCCTCAAACGACTCTCAGAAAAAATACCAGATAACCTCTACTTTGTAGAAGACACAACCGCCGAAGCAATCTCGGCTACTTTAGAATCCGAAAAACCGGATCTCGCCATTATAGACTCCATCCAATCCATCAAAACCCCGGAAGCATCCGGCGAAGCTGGATCTATAGCCCAAGTCAAAGCCTCCGCCGCAATCCTCACCCAAACAGCCAAAAAAACCTCTGTCCCAGTCTTCTTTGTAGGCCAGGTAACCAAAGATGGCGACATTGCCGGCCCCCGAGTCCTAGAGCACGTTGTAGACACTGTTTTAAGCCTCGAGGGCGACAGATTACACCGCTTCCGCATCCTCCGCGTCACCAAAAACCGTTTCGGTTCCACAGATGAAACTGTTTTATTGGATATGACAGAAACCGGCTTAAAGATCGTAGAAGATCCCTCGGCCGCCATGATGCAAGACAGGCCGGCAACCGCACCTGGCTCAGCTATCGGATGCGTACTCGAAGGCCGTCGTCCCTTACTGGTCGAGCTCCAAGCATTAGTAACTCCGGCCGGTTACAGCCAACCAACCCGCCGTGCTACAGGTTTAGATAGCACTCGCCTTAACATGCTCCTCGCTGTTCTCCAACGCCACGCCGGCTTAAAAGTTTACGACAAAGATGTTTACGCTAACGTAGCCGGCGGTTTCCCAATTCGTGACCCTGCCACAGACCTAGCACTCGCCGCCGCCATCGCCAGCGCAGTAAGCAATAAACCCTTAAACCCCAAAACCGCCTACTTTGGCGAAATAGGCCTCACAGGCGAACTCCGCCCCGTCCCCCTCCCCGACCTCCGCATCAAAGAGCTAACCCGCATGGGCTTCGACACAATCATCTGCCCCAAAATGAAGAATTTAAAAACTCCCGAAGGAGTTCAGGTGGTGCAAGTTAAGACGATTAGTGAAGCGTTGGGATAAACTCACCCCCAACCCCCTCTCTTAAGATTAATGTGTTCTATACTAGCGTTGTCGCACTTTATACACTCATAAACAAAAACAGGACATGTCATACTTGTAAGGTC
>JARGGJ010000028.1 GCA_029210915.1 Patescibacteria group bacterium | reverse complement strand
ACCCTGAACTACGAACCGCCCATCAATTTTCATTATCTTAATCATAATTTGTTACCGATGTACCCTTCAAGTACAACCACTTTACAAACTTTAAGAACTTTATTAACTGAATTTTTAGTTTTGTATTATTTGTTAATTATTTGACGTTCACACTCTGATAAATCCTTTCAAATATTTCCGTAACATCTCCTTTTTCAGATGTTAGTTGGCAAGCTGTTCCAAAAATTCCGCCTTCCATTCCTTCTTTTGGAGTCATCGTTTCCATAAAAATTATTTCCGTGTCTATTCTGCTCTCATCAACATCATCTCCGTGCCAATAATCCATAGCATATTGCATGTTACCTATCTGAATAGTCCTGTGAGTTTCTGTCATGTCATAGCCCTCGTAGCCGGTTGTGGGAATCGGGCACCAAAAGCTTGCGGAAAGCTTGTTAAACTCATCATAGAACGAAGCATTTCTATGCCCGGCTCCCGCATCGGAAACCACCGTCCAATCTGCGGGATAATCAAACATGAACACGTCACTTTTATACGTTTGCCATTTATTGCTTGCTTGGATGGACTGATAAATTCTCTCAAAAATCTTTGACGCATCTCCATTGTACTGTGAAAAAATCTGAAATCCAAAACCCTGATCTCTGTAAGGATTCTCCAAGTCGCTTTCATATCCCAAGCGGTTAACAAAGATAGTATCAAGATAATTTCCACCTAGTCCGGGCTCCGGGTCGCCATGCCAAAATTTTGCGATGTGCGACCAACCTTTTCCCGATATCGATCTTTCTTGTTTTGTTATCACGTATCCCTCATAACCGGTTGTTGGAGGTGGGCTCACTATGGAGGCGACTGTATTGCCATCTTCATCTTGAAAAAGTAATGTCGCATTTCCATTTTCTATGGATGGCCAAACAGCATCCCAGTTGCTCGGGATCGGAAGCAAAAATCCATTATAGCTAAACTCTTTCCACTCACTTGGCATCTCAATGATTGTAGATGTCGCCTCATTTCCAAGGTCTTCATTATCTGCGTTTGTACTCGTACCGGTGCCTATCAAATCACTAAAATCACTGGTGGGCATATCTGCATTTTCCAGCTCTGGAGATTTAAGAGCTTCCACTATCCTTTCAATGCCCGTTGTTACCAAAGGTACGCGGAATTTTGAACCGTTGGCATAAGATAGGGTGGCTACAGCTAAAACGCTAATGATAATAGCCAAAACCCCAAAAATGTATAAAGTTAACTTTTTCATAATTACTGACGTTATAAGGATTTATTAACACTTAAAACCCCGGATGTCCATTACGGATGACATATTGTTGTAAAATCGTTAACAAAATCTAAAAATCGGCTCAACTAAGTCAAAATCCAAACAAACCTCTTTTTTGATACTTACTCAAAAAAAAATTACGTTTGTTCTTAATTTATGCTTTCTTTAATAAAAAAAATGCTCGAGAAATCCTCGAGCAATAGCCAAGCCTAAACTATTTCCTCACACCTGTGGCAAAAAAGCAGTGTGGGAATCTCGTCGCGCGTCTCTCGCAGCTTAACGTTTGACGCTCCACAGTTGTCACAAAAGACAATGTATATATCATCCATTAGATGCTGAGTCTTTTCTGTGGGAACGTAGCAATGTTTTTCCGGAAGATACTGTACAAGATTTTTCTCAATAAGAATATCAAGAATCTCGGAGACTTGCGCCGCATTAACGCAAACATTTTGTTTACGGAAATACTCGATAACCTTGATAATCAGAGAATGTTTTGGATTTGCAAATTCTGATATGGGGCACGGCCTTCTGAGGCTTACCCAGGTATCGCGCAACAACCCATCTCTTACGATTATATCCGCGGTTGAAGGTTGGTTGTCGGCAATGCGTAGATTACTTGCCATTGTTTGCGGGGCTTTGGAGTTTTTAATGATTGGAGGGTTGCTACTGCTTTCCGGCATGCCTGCTCCTTTTATTTAAAGTGCGGATTGATAATCTACCATAGAACCCATAATAGTCAATAGGCAAGGGGATAATCTTAAATTTAGCTGATATCGCCAAAGGCGATCAAGAACCGATAGCTGATAGCGATTGGTAGATGCTAAAACAAATGGAAATCAAGTTAAAACTTAAAGTATTTTTTACAAATAAGCGTTTTTAAAAACACAAAGCCTTGATTAATTATTTTCTTTAAGATAAACTTATCGCGCCGATAAATTTGGGGCCCGTGGCGGAATCGGTATACGCAACAGACTTAAAATCTGTCGCCCAAAAGGCTTGTGGGTTCAAGTCCCACCGGGCCCACCATCGAGCTTCGCTCGATAATAAAAAGACCTTCGGGTCTTTTTATGGTAAACAAAAACCCCGCTTACGCGAGGTTCTTGCTTTTTGATTGAAGGTGCGCCCGAAATATAACACGGGCAAAGCAGAGAGTCAAGAGTCTATTCAGCCGATGTAACCTGGCCTTCCCAAGTCTCGGGATCTGTTTCGGTGCGAACGATCAAAACATCATCCTTGGCAATCTCTATACCCGCATCTTTTAACAATTTGGATTCATTCATCCGATTAATTAAAGCATCATCATCCAAATCGATTACTGAAGTTTTTCCAAATACATGGTCTATTTGAATTACCATCGGATGCTCTTCCAAATTCGCATGCGAATGTGTTTTTATAATCTTAATCGCCAACGCTATACCCTCTAGAAGTTCTTCCGCATCCATCTCATCATGCAAATGATAAGCAACATTTCTGCGCGGAGTCCAAGCTAACGGCCGGCTCCCTACATAAATTCTGTAACCTGCATGGAACCTATCCCATTCATCAACTTCCGCATTTGTTGCAATTCCTTTCTCGCTCTGCAAATAATCCGCAGCTTTAGTATGCACCTCATCATGAACATGCCCATGAAACGGAACAACTTCGTGAGTATCCGTATCATACATATCCGTATGAATATTAGCATCCGCCAACTCAGGAATCTTTTTCAACTCATCTGCTAAATCCGAAAAATGCTGATACTCCGCTTCTTCATCACTATTAAAAGCCGCACAACCCGCGCAATTATCCGCAAAACAAGTATGAGGCATTAAGTAGATAACGATCTCCTTTCCATCTTTTTTAGCCTTCTCAATATCCTTGCCATAAATTTCCATAAACTTCTTAGCGCCATTCACCGCATCTCTATCTTGCGTAAAACACCCACCTGGCGAGGCAAACAGTTCCACGGCTCCGTTAGGCTCACCTGTTGCGTCCACAGCAAATCTATCACGTTCATCCATGCAAGTTACATGCACGCCAAACGATTTACTCATTCTCTCCTCTCTAGCCTCAGCACTCTCCAAAAACTCTTTAAGCGCCTGAAGATGATCTTTTTGCAAGATTAATAATTCCTTCTGTTTAAGTTCTGCGATTTCCATATGTTTGGTAATATTTGTTAAAATTTGATAAATATTTGGTAATGTTTGCGTCAGCGTAATTCCTTCTGTTTTAATTCTTCAATAGTCATAGAATAACCGAGTTCATCAAGATCAAAGTAGCAAGTTCATCAAGAGTAACTTAAGACACTCTTGATGAACTTTTGTCTTGATAAATTTTAATCTTATTATATTCGGCATTCTGCACCAAAATCAAAAATTATGCAAAAAAGAAAAACCGCTCGAGTGAGCGGATGTAATTTAGCTTCTTTTTTACGGGTCGTTAAAATGAATTTCTTCCTGTTCTTCCGGAACGACTACCTCTCCTGATGCGTTTAGCTGCGTGAGGCTCTTTGTCGCCATCCATCTTATTACCGCAATAGTTACAGTGCGTATATTCCGCGTTAACGAATTTACGGCAAGATGAGCACCTCCTAACCTGCACTTCAACTTGAACAACCGGTTGTTGTACAGGCACTACTTTTGTAGGAGTATTGGTATTTGGTGCGACTGTTTTATTAGAGATGAGAATCCTTGCAAGAATCACGCCAACTACCCAAACCACAGCCCCATAAAAAAACGATCCGGCAAAGTATTCTACGGGTCTTTGCAGCGAGAATGACTCTTTTGTAAAGTTCGCGACAAGAATTGACGCAATTATCATTAATCCGGATAGTATCAATGAACAAGTTCCTATAATCCGAATTATTCTGCTTCGTATGGCATCATCTTCACAAATGCTGTACATGGAAATCACAGCAAGTGTAAATATAATGGATATAACCAATGTAGGCGCCATTCCAAAATATTCAATAATTGGGTCAACGATCTGATTAGCAGGCTTTCCGTATTTTGACGAAGATGCTGATGCCAAAGCTATTACCATGTTATTTACTTTTACAAACATCACGTCTCCTTTAATTTTTTTAATGTACTTTTTACAATTGTTAGAATAAGCAAACCACAAATATCCGCACATGTCAATATTGCCACAATAAAAATTGCGCAAAGTTTTAATAGTTGCTAACCTCATTCAAGAACATTACAAGGGAGTATGTCATGCCTAAAGAACCGCAATTTCCTTGGATAATGCCGGTAACCGAAAGTTCGCAATCTAACGATGTACCCAACTGTCGTACAATCGGCCCCTTCGTTGATTCTGAAAAATTCAAGCAAGATCGTAAACCCGGGCTCGCCCCGTATCGATTTCGCGGAGATATTGAGTTTGATTATCCGGATCATTATTGGGCACTCCTTCGATCACGAGAATAGTATAGCTTTCATCATATTCATCAATCGCCGCACTCGGCGGTTTTTTGTACTAATGGCTGTGCCACGTGAAGCCAATACTAATATATTTGAAATAGTAAAAAACCACTTAAACAAAGTGGCTTTTTACGTGGAGCGGGTAGGGGGAGTCGGACCCCCATCTCTGCCTTGGCAAGGCAGCATAATAGCCGCTATACGATACCCGCGGACTACTCAATTACTTGTTGCTAATTGTGGCAATAGATTATCAAAAGATGGAAAAACTGGCAAGAGGTTGGTTGACTTGGCGTATTTTGCGTGGTAATTTCGTGATAAGTTCCTTACAAAGGAGTAAACCATGCGACGCCGATTAGTACCTTATCTGCAACACGGGCAACTCGGTCGCGGAACTGTCAGCGAACCGGTTCGTGATCATCGACCTCCCCTGGCAAGAGTCACTCCCGATTACATGAAACAATCTTCGGCCAAACTTTTTGTCGATGGCATCGAAGTATTGTCACCAATGGAAGAATGGTTTTTGCCCGAATTTAATTGTAGAGGCGAGCGAGTAACATCGCGTCACGATCGTCTCGGTGCATTATGCTATATCGAGTTCGCAGAACTTTGTGAACAGTTGAGTGTGTTGAGGGCTGAGGGCGCCGTAATTGGGCCGTTAGTGCTATATCGTTGTGGTGGAAAACCCATCACTATCTTTACAATCGATGTTGAAGAGTTTCCATCCGAGGACGAACTCCGCCGAGATATCTTTATCGATAAAAACGGCATCGTATATCTGCAAGCTTGCGAAGACTCTCATCGCAGTGCCGGCTTTTACCGGTTGGATGAGATGAAAAATTTTCTAGATCATCACGGTGACGATTTTATCTAAGACGCTTGACTCAAGCGTCTTTTTCAGTTAATACATGTTTAGAACCTTGTCACATATCAGCCCCATAGGCAGGAAGATGAAAGATGTCTAATCACGAAAAGAACATTGGGAGGAACATCATTCCAAAAATAATAGGTAAAGAACCGGCACACGAAGTTGTTAATATTACTTTGGCAGAGTATTTAGCGAAACCGCAGATCGAACGAACCGGGCTGTATCTGATTGGCCTGGCCGTACATCACCGGGCACTTGATTTGGCTTTCTTTTCCGAGGGAATTGATTGGGTCCTGATTAACTTTTCTACTGGCTTAGCAATAATGCAGGGCAGTAAACATAATAAGCCAACAGATAAAGAAATTGAAAAAATTCAATTTTCAATTTGCCAAGTATGCTTTCTTTATGAAAGGGATGTATGGCTCGCAATGAAGAATGGCAGAAAGCCGGCTCTCGACGCTTGACTCAGGCGTCTTTTTTTGATTGACTGTCAGGTATCGAACTTTGACATAAAAAGGGGAAATTGATGGATACTAAAGATGGTCGACATTTTGAAGTTTGGCCGGATGGTAGACCGGGTACAAACGTGAATGATTCAGAGGAAAACGTGCCAAGCACAGAAAGAGGTTTAGGTGGAATCCACCCGCAAATACAATGTGCAAATAATGAAGGGCGATCTAACTCCGCACAAAACATTAAAGAGGCTCTGGAGCGTGCTGTAACTCAAGAGTTCCCAACTGATGGCTCTCCAATTGCCATCGGTAATACCCGGGTTCCCGCATTTTTGCCAAAACATGTGCCTAGCATACATCCAACAAAACAGTTTTTTCTAACAGGTCGTGTTGAATCCGATACGGACGGTGCAACCGATACCAGCCGTGGCTGCATCAAGGCAAAAACTTTTTTAGGAATCGGCGCAGTACCAAAAGAAATTACTTATTATGCGTCACCAACGTCTACTGATGATGTTAATCAAGCGATAACGAAACCCCATCATCAACCCGCTCCGGATAGTAACGCTAAGAAACTGGCAAAGATGGCTCTATTGCGAACCATGAATTTCATGGATCATCTTATCTTAAAATCACCTCAGGAATGTCGAGCATCACTCGAGAAACGTAAGGTTGATTTAATCGTACCCCGCCATATTCCCGGAGACGATGAGATCTATCGCTTCGAATACTATGCTCGTTCTGTTGGCTATTACGGCCCGGTGCTTTGGTTCATCCCGCCGAACATGACATTTCATGATCTGGTCGCAGCCGATCTTTTGGTTGATGATTGGTGGCATAAAGAACAAAACTTTCCCGAGGGATTTACAACTTTCTCCCCGTTCGATTTACCGCTTGGCCTAACGGATTACACAGAACCCGGATATTGGGTTTTAGCGATTCCCGGAATCATGCCCGGCACAACCTGCAAATCATTCGATGAGCAGTCCGAGATGTTACCCGACATAGCCCGCCAAGTTGGGCTAGAGGTGGAAAACGGCGTCATTCATCCCAGGCATCGTATGAAGATGTTTGTTTGTACCGTGGTCGATGTTCTTTATTTCTGTGCCATCGCCCAATACTCCAAAGAGCTGTTTAACGGTGTACCGCTTATTGCCAGAACAGCAAATTCAATAAAAGCATTTCAAGAGGAATTTAAAGATTTTAAAGGTAAAAAATTCCGGTTCCCTCAGGTAAGCTTGTACGGGATGTGTCGTGCTTGTGTGGAATTTGGACCGGGCACAAAGCTTCGAATTACAGATTGGATCGATGCCAAACCCTCTCAGGGAGTAGGTATTATAGTTTTCACCATTCCCAAAGTCTACATCTGACCTTAAAACCATTTAAGGTCTTTTTATTTTGCTAAAACGGGTTTACTTACAGTACGATTCTTTAATTTAATTTTTAATTTCTTAATACTTTCCACAGCTCCAACCGCAAGCGCAGCCGCCCCAAACGGAGTCCAGCCCGGAATCCCTTGTTCCACAGGCGCTGCTGAGGCACCGGCTAAACTTTCCTTAGCATGGCTGACAAGTGTAATCTCATCCGCGCTTCGCGGTAAAACTACAGGCACATCATTTGTTATATCTAACACACCTTTGATTTTAACCACGTCTCCTTTCGATAATCGGCTGGCTCTATATGCCACTCCGCTTTTAATTTTCATATCAACATCCAAATCATCAACAATGAGATGCACTGTACCTCCGGAAACACTGTTTATCACTCCCGAAACCTCCACCAAACTCCACGCATCTTCCGCACTGGGAGCAAATAATGATACTTGTTTTACTTTTGGTACAATGCTGACGGTTTTCTCATGAATCCAATCATCATTTTTACCCAAAGATAAGTAGGGGAGCTCGTGTGTATCAAATTTTAACGACCCGGTAATCGTTAAAAACGTTCCCATCTCGGGTATTTTTTTATAACTCGGGACCCTAACCAACAGTCCGCGTCCATCATGATTTAAAAGTATAAAACCTCGTCCCGAAACATGCTTGGGTAAAGTGCCAACGGTTCCGCGGAGTTTAATCCGCATACCGCCAAATTGTTCTTGGTGCAACATAGAATAATCTGTTAAAGAAATTATTGCGTCTGAACTTGCTTTCGAGCTCGCACTCGAATTTTTTGCAGACGTAGTTTTTGTTGTTGTCTTTTTTATTGAAGCAACGCTCGAAGTCCGAGCTGTTGTAATATTACTTAGTGAGCTGGTTGAATCGGCTGCAGATAAAGCGGGGGAGTTAGTATCAGGTTTAAAATTCATTTCACCTTTAGTAGGTATTTCAGTTTCATGCCACTTGCCATCTTCCATCCGCGCAAATGAAAAACCTTTTTGCGACCCCTCATAACTCAATTCATCTATCACCTCACCGGATTCTGTCTGCAAGAACACACTATCCCCGCTATTATTCAGTCTCGCTGAAGCCAGTTCCACAAACATAACTCCACCCGCTTCTATAAAACCATCCAACTTATACAATCTTCCGGTCATATCAAACATTTCCAATCCTTCAAGTTGTACTGATGTTGTCGCAAACGAGATTATCTCGACCCACTCCTTACCCTCTGCCGGATTTGGCACAACTTCATTAAGCCTCAACAATAATTGTCCGGATTTATTGGTAGCGTTATTTGTTTTGGAATCAGACGTAGTCGTAGTCAAAGTCGTAGTATCTATTGCAGATATAGTCGACGTAACCGTTGCAAAAATTACTTTATCTGTAGCTGTACTTTCTTTCGTTTCGTTAATCATTGATCCTTTATCTTGAGTCGTAAGGGCAATCTCCATCCGAATCACATTGATTCCACCCGGAGTAGGAGACTGTGTATACTGCCAAGCCATCTTTTCATCACGTGCAAGCAGAGTTCCTCTGTCATGCCCGGCATAAGTTAAACTGTCTATCACCACTCCATCCGATGTCTGTAAATAAACCAAATCACCGCCATTATTCAATTTTGAAGATGGCAACTCGAAAACTTTATATTTCTCTTGGGGTTTTAATTCTCCCTCCAGCTTAATCGCACGACTAACAGAGTCATGAATCTCCAACCCATCGAGTACAATCGTCCTGTCGGCTGCCAAATTCACAAGCTCCACCCACTCTTTCCCAACCTCCGGCGCGGCCATCACTTCATTCAATCTAAGAAACCTCACTATCGTCTCCTGCTCATAGCTCGACTTCGGAGCTTCTGTATTGAGTTCACTCATTACCGTTGATGTTGATGCCAAAATCTCTGTTGAGCTTAGCGAATTATCAACTTGATCCGGCTCCAAAATCTCTTCCGTGCTGCTCGCGATCACTGCTGTAGATGTCGCACTTGTCTCATCACTCAAATCCCCCTCCACCTCTATCAACATTTCCGATGACGTAACCATCTCATCATCAGTTGTAGTCATAACAGTCGTCGTAGCCTCCTCGCCGGGCACCTCAGGATCGTCGTCCTGAAGCTGATAAACGCCATCCTGAACTTGGTTCAGGGCTAATCCCGGCGTGCCGCAATCATCACTCCTCATATTCTCTGCAACTTCACACGTCATCCAAACATCAGATCCATCGCCAAGCCCTGCGGAATCCATCCTAATCATGCTCGCTTTAGTGCTATCCGAGAAACCGGCAAACGGCGCGCCCCCATTCCCGGCAACGTCTACAAGTACACCCTCCTCATCATATAGCTGAATCAGCATTATTGAATTGGAAAGCGATAATGTACTTGTTACGATGTCGGGCGTCACGGTAATTGCCGCGTTTTGATGCTCTGCATCATAATTAGCGACCAAGAGCGCGCCGGCTGGCGGTATCAAAGAACCACTTGGTAAAACAATATCACTACCGCTCGACCCGGCCCCAACAATTCTCCAACCACCCACATCAACTTCAACATCAGAAGGATTAGCCAGTTCAATCCACTCATCTGCCGCACTAAGCGACGAACCCGCCCAAGCAATTTCGCTAAGATATATCAATTCCGTGGCATGAACTGCTCGTGGCGGTATCGCCAAAAACAACATTACCAAAATTTGACCAACTAAAACCCCTCTACAAAATAGTTTGCATCTCCTCATACAAATATTTTTCAGTCCACGTAAAAGATCCCTGTTCGAATACTTTTAGATGTTCCTGATTTTTATACTTTTAGTATGACACGAGTTTTATTTTTACCGTGGATAAACTGGGTATTTCTTCCTTATGAAATTTCTTGGCTTATTCAATTGTTACTTTCTTATAACTTTACATTCGTACATCTTACAACGTACATCATATAAAAAACCGAAAGTTGTTATCGAAACATAACAGGATGATATTGCGTACTAAATATTGGAAGTCTGCTCTTGACAGGTTTTAAAATTCACGTTGCGGAAGGTAGTTATCAACATCATCTAAACCTTTATCTAAGCCGCTAGATGGTCAGAAAGCGACTAATAATTCGAGTTTAACCGGTGTACTTAGTGCTTGTATCTTGTTTCTTGAAATTTGGAAATTTTTAAGGGAGGGCTTGCAAAAATATGGAACTATTACCTCTATCAAGATAGAATACGATAACCATCGGGAATCTAAACAATAAACATCAAACTGATAAGCTTTTTGCTTACTTTACGAAATTATAAGTCATTTATTTATTCATTATGCGTACAAAATTTATTACATTCATGATTGCACTCCTGGCTTTACCGCTAAGCATAGGCAATATTCAAATTGCTCATGCCCAAAGTGCCAATATCATCTACCAAAATGGGCTGGATAGTTACTCAGGCACAAAGGACGCAACAATCTCCAATCAATATATAGAGTGGAATGAGATAGGTATAACCGCTAAAACCGACATCTTACGAACTTATACCATAGAGGAGGAGGGCAAAGCCCCATATGAAAAAAGAGCTTTAATTAAATTCGAAAACATTTCCTTACCTGCAGGTGCCGTGGTAACTGACGCTCGCCTCACGCTTGTGGTTACAGACTGGGAAAGTGGAGATAATGGAACACCCACCACTATCCTTCGAGGTTATTATCTAAACACCCCCTGGAACATCAATGCCGATAAACTGGGTTGGCTTCATCGCGACGATCCATCCGTCACCTGGTCTGCGGAGGGAGCCAAAGGCACGGGCGATATCATCTCCGGAAAATCTTTCACGATGACCGGTTTTGATAAATCAGGTGACCAAACCAAGATTGTAAAATTAGACAACGAAATTGTTCAATCGTGGGTTACTAATCCGGCATCAAATCAAGGTGTACTAATTGTAAACGAGACAGGTACCGGCGCAGGCACAGCAACAATCCATTCAGCCGAGGCAATGACCCAGTCGCACCGCCCCAAATTGCAAATAACTTATACAACAGAATCCGCAACAGTAACATCATTAAACGAGAACCAACCGCCAACAGTATCTCTAACAAGCCCCGTTGGATCAACAAACTACACATCTCCCGCGTCAGTTCTTATTTCTGCGAACGCATCCGATGATGTAGCTGTTAACAGAGTCGAGTTTTACCATGGCACAACAAAATTAGGGGAAGACACCACAGCGCCATATCAATACTCCTGGAACAATCTTTCAGCCGGAACTTATAGCAACATAATGGCTAAAGCTTTCGATAATCAAGGCTTAATGAGTATCTCTCAATCTATTACCATAACTGTAAATGCCACGGAATCAACTTCACAAATGCAAACTACCGAAGCGGTTACAACTTCAGAATCCGAGTCAAATCTATCTGGCGAACAATCACCAACGGTTTACATCCTCTCACCGCAAAACGATGCCAACTACAACGCACCCGCCGAAATCAACTTTACGGCTATGGCATCAGATCCTGATGGCACAATCTCGCGTGTAGACTTCTATCGCGGAACGCAAAAAATCGGCGAAGATGTCACCGAGCCATATCTATTTAGACTTCGAGATGTAAGCTCGGGCGAGTATCACTTTTCCGCAGTTGCAATTGATAATGATGGCAACATGACCGGATCTGAAGCTATTCGCCTCATGGTCAAAGGTGATAATCAATCACCAACGGTTTACATCCTCTCACCGCAAAACGATGCCAACTACAACGCACCCGCCGAAATCAACTTTACGGCTATGGCATCAGATCCTGATGGCACAATCTCGCGTGTAGACTTCTATCGCGGAACGCAAAAAATCGGCGAAGATGTCACCGAGCCATATTTGTTTAGACTTCGAGATGTAAGCTCTGGCGAGTATCACTTTTCCGCAGTTGCAATTGATAACGATGGCAACATGACCGGTTCTGAGGCTGTTCGCATTGTGGTAAAAGGTGGCAATCTTCCTCCTCAGGTATCTATCACAACACCGGCCAATAATGCCGTGTACACATCACCTGCCAACATCACAATAAACGCTAACGCATCCGACACGGACGGTTCCATATCGCGCGTGGATTTTTATCGCGGTGCAACAAAAATAGGAGAAGACTCAACTTCGCCATACTCTTTTAACTGGCAAAACGTCGGCACCGGTATTTACGACATCTCCGCAGTAGCCATCGACAACGGCGGAGAGATGACCGGCTCAGAAGCTGTTCATATTATCGTAAACTCACCTTCAACGAATCCTCCAACGCCACCTCCATCAGAATCAGTTAGTGTTGGCGTTGATATGGCGATGTGTAACAACACTCAACTGACCGGTAACCTGGTTTACGTCTCAACTTCGGGCAACGACTCTAATGCAAATGGTAGTTTGGCAAATCCCTATCGCACGGTTCGTACCGCAGTAGATAATGCGTCAGCCGGTGATACGATCGTCCTTCGTGGCGGCACATATATTGAACCATCCGAGATTCGCATTCGCGTGCCAAACGTAACCATCACCTCTTACCCGGGCGAATGGGCAATAATAGACCGCAGTTCCGATCAAGAAAATGCCGGTGTCTACTTTTACGTCGGTTCTGATGGGGGCTCGCTTAAATGCGTAGAAGTTAAAGGCGGTTTTTACGCTGTATCAACAGAGACAATGTGGGATTGGGGAGAGGCGAATCGCATGGGAGCATCTAACATAATCATCGAAAATACCAAACTCCACGATTCTTTCCGCGACGTAATTAAGATTAAACCGCAATCCGATGACATCACAATTCGCCACAACGAAATCTACAACTCTTCACAAGGTCAGATGAGCGGAGATTGTAATGCCGAGGGAATCGATAACGTAAACGGAGACCGCACAATCGTTGCCTACAATCACATACACAATACTTGCTCAACAGGTGTCTACCTCAAAGGCGGAGCAACAGATGGAATTGTGGAACATAATTTAATCGAAAACACCGGCGGCGCGGGCATCATTTTAGGCTTCGATACCAGCCCCGAGTTCTTCGATCTGGCAACCAATCCGGGCTATTACGAAAACATCCGCGGTATCGCTCGCTACAACCTAATCAAAAACGCAGGCTGGGCCGGAGTCGCTCTCTACGCTTCCAAGGATGCACAAGTCTACAACAATACAATCGTAGACACGGCAAGCGTTTACCACAGCCCAATCTACTTTGGTGTAACCTTCCAAGATTGGGAAGCCGAGGCCGGGCGACCAGCAAACATCAATCCGAATATTCACAATAATATTATTGTTCAAAACAATGTTACTCGTGCGTCGCTCGTAGGCATCCGCTTCGCAAACGAGCTCGGCGGTTTAAGCGGGTTGGATGGCAACCTCACTATAAACAATAATTGCTACTATCAAACCGGCACAACCGCATCTTTCGAAGATGGCAGGTCGGATTGGACAGGTGGATTTACCGCTTGGCGATCTCATAGTAGCGGCGAATCAGGTTCCTTAGAACTTAACCCTCAATTAAACGCAAACTTCAAACCCCAGAATTCCGCTTGTAGTGCTATGGGATACTAATTGTCTGAACCTTGATTAATCTTGATTTTCCTTGATTAACCGTGATTACTTAAGGAAATAATCTAACTCAATATTAAAAAACTCGAGGCTTTGTCCTCGGGTTTTTTAAAAACTCGAAAAACACCATTTAACAAAGGCGAAGCTCAGCTTAGCTGGCGGGGAAGCGAAGGGGGAATATTACTCAGCCATTGACCAAATTCACAATTTCTGCTACTTTCACTTCAATTCGCCTTTACTTCGCGAGTCGAAACGCACATTCACAAAGGAGGGAAAAATGTACCCGAATATCGGCAAACCGGAAGTATTCAGCGTTATCAAAAACGGCGGTGGATTCGTTAAGGCTCCCATGCAACACATGCCTTGGGGAGATCGTATCTTGCTGGAAAAAGCATTTCTCATTTTCCCGGACGGCTCACGCAAGCACCAGCTTTTACTGCCGGGCGTCATCTTCCGGCCTAATCGTGATTTGGCGCGTCGTACCAAAGGCGCTTCAACGCATCAAATCTATACCGATGCTTACGAAGCACAACGCGGTGCCGAGCATACCGTTAAAAACTATGGCGTTCGTTCCAAAGAGCGAGCAACCGAAACAGGGGATCTGAAAGCGGATGTTAAAACTCTTCGTGAGTACGTAATCTTTCTGCTTTGCATGGGCCCGCATATGGAGCACGTACTTCGTGATTTGCACTTGGGCATGACAGATCTTGCTGTGCGTTACAGCTGGAAGTTTGATGAAAACAAAAAGAAAGCTACCGAGCAGATGATTCGCGGTTTGGTCGAAAAAGATTCGCTTGGCCGCAAAAACATTCCGGCCGCGGCCATGAGCATGGGTGGCGCTGTTTGGAACTTGCTCGAGCGCGAGGAAGTTGTACAGTGGCTTTCGATGCACATGGATCAGCGCGCGATACAAACCGAGCGCTTAATCGACGAACACATTTGCTTGTATCAGCAACTTTGGGACTTGGTTGGCAAAGAAAGTTCGATTCATGAACTCATTAGCGGATCGGATCACGAAACTTTGCCGGCACGCACAAGGTTGAAAAAACTTTACGATCAACTCGCGGCCGTGAGCTTGCGCCCGTTTGTGAAAAACGCAAAACATACAGCCCGAGATGTCGCCGAAGTTTTGGATATCCTTAAAATCGGATCTCGCGAGCACGAACGTAATCTCAAAGAACAATCCATCCGCCGCCTTCGTGAAGGTATTCGTTGGGTTTTCGTTTTGGACGCCTTGCAACGCGGAATCATCTTTCCGCTCTCTTACCTCATCGAAGATCTACTGCGCCAAGAGCGCCTGAATCGCAGGCGTACCAAGGCAAAGAGTCGCGTTATCATCACCTCAAGCATGGCTCCCGAGAAATTCTACGATCTTGGCAGCCGTATCGCCGAGTTCCAGGCCAAGCTCGCCAAGTGCAAGGATGGAGTCTTGGTTCACCCCGTGAAAGACGAAATACTGGCCCTGCTAGCCATCGCCGATAATCACATTGCAAAAGTCGACGACTGGCGTCTGGTCAAACAAGACCTGGACGCCATCGCCGAGATACTCTAATCTCCCGATTGAATGCTTTGCATTCAATATCCCTCTTTGCCCCGCCCGCCTCGCAAGCGAAGCGTTGCGGGCAGGTAAAGAGGGTTTTTAGTTACTTAAGCCCCGTCTCTTAATCTTAAGAGAAGGGGATGAGTTTATCCCAGAGCTATTACTTGCCATTTCCTCACCCTCTCGCTAAGGTTTTTACACTTATGAACGAGGTCGAAACCCACATAATTGATCACGTAGATCGTATCCTCAAAGATAACTACGTTGTCGCGCCCCCGGTTGCCATCGATGAATTGGCCGGTAATTACAATTTCGAATTGATACAAGCTGATTTTAAGGACTATGCCAACAAAATAGCCGGCTTTATCGACGCAGACACTATCTATATCAATAAAATAGATTCCAAAGATCGCCAAGCCGTTAACATTGCCATTCTTCTTGGTCGTTATATCTTAAACAAAGACAAGATTACTTCCGACGGTTCGCTAAACATCCTTCGCCGTATCCCGCTTGGTGAGATGGAAACCCCAATCGAAAAAGAATCAGTCTTTTTTGCCGCACACTTACTTATCCCCGAAAGTCTTTTGGAAAAGTATAAAAACGAAAGCGCTCATACGCTGGCTAAGATATTTGGCGTCCCGGATGATTTTTTGGGCTATCGTTTGCATTTGGAGTTTGGCCACGAGGGAGCCCAAAAAAAATATGCCTGAAATAACAGTCGCTGAAATTAAATCCAAGATAGAGCTCGGAGAAGAACTCGATTTTTCCGTGCGCAAAGAACAAGTTAAACTCGCCATCCGCGAGTGTGAGGAAAGCTCATCCGGCATCGAACTCCGCAGTAAACTCCACAATAGCTGGTCGCTTTATTTGGCCATCTTTATCTTCACCATGATAGCGTTCCAAATCTTACTAACCGCCTTAATCGGCTTCGGCGCTCTCAACTTTTTAAACTATCAATATTTTCTCTACATTGTAATTGGCGAAAGCTTCGCGCAAATCGTCGCTGTTGGATTTATAGTGGTTAAATTCTTGTTTCCAAACCAAACTGAATTAATATCAAATAACAAGAGTTAACTAAGTCTTCTCTTGCCATTTGCTATTTGCCATGGCTCTAGACTAGCAAACTCTATGCTAAAATAGAGATATGCTCGTCAACAAAGCGAAAATATCAGACTACAGAAT
>JARGGJ010000027.1 GCA_029210915.1 Patescibacteria group bacterium | reverse complement strand
GTTAGACCTTACAAGTATGACATGTCCTGTTTTTGTTTATGAGTGTATAAAGTGCGACAACGCTAGTATAGAACACATTAAGATCAAGAGAGGGGCTCTGTTTCGATCATCGTAGGGGCGTATCCTTGTTGCGCCACTCGAAGTGTATACGGAGTGTGGTGATCGCCCGCACTGTGTCTACAGCGACATAGTTCCGCCTACGGCGACAGAATGGGCGAATACTAGATTCGCCCCTACGTGTTTCGAGGGGCACCATCAGGTTCGCACCCTACGAAATTGTATGACATGTAGATTATCGTTTTAGTACGGGTGTGATAAGCTCGGGGATGTATGGATTTATCAGATATTATTGGGCACGAGAGCGTGAAAAAGATGATGGGCAAGTGGGTGGAAGCGCCGGCTTTTGCTTATTTATTTAGCGGATCGGCGCATTTGGGGAAATCGCTTTTGGCCGAGAAGTTAGTGCGGGCACTTGCCGATCATGATGTAAGTAAGACATTAGATGTGCATCCGGATATAATTATTTTTAGGCCGGAAGAGGGGAAGAAGGAAGTTTCCGTTAAATCTGTCAGATCGGCGCGAGCCAGATTGTACGAGAGCCCTCAAGTTGCAAGCAGGATGGTTGTATATTTGCCTAGAATGGATTGGTTGAATCAAGAGGGTTTTAACGCACTGCTGAAAGTTATCGAGGAACCGCCGGCCGGAGCTGTGTTTGTTGGCGTTGCGGAGCAATTATCTGCAATACCGGCAACAATTTTTAGCAGGATGGTGCATATACCACTGGGGATTGTTGCGTATGATGAAATCGTTAAAGGGCTAATAGCGCGCGGAAAATCAAAAGCGGAAGCAGAGCGTTTGGCAGAGCTTTCGCGGGGTAAGCCTGGGTTGGCGCTTAACGCGGAAGATATTTTGGCACCGTATCGCAAGATTGCCGATGAGTTTGTTTTGGCAAATAGTTTAGGTGCGCGTTTGGCGGCGATAGACTCGATGAGGCAAAAAGTAGAATCAGAGGAAGAACCCAGGGAGGCTTGGGTGAATGCTTTATCAGCTTGTATGGATTCCATTCGTGCCAAGTTACCATCTAACAGCAAGCCGGCTTTGATTTTGGGACAGGGGATTATTGATGCTATTCAAGCTTTGAATGGTTCCATCGGGCCAAGAGTTATGCTTGAGGCATCTGCGACGCTTGTGGAGCAGAGTCAGCTTAATTTGCCTTCGCATTTACCGCAGAATTATCCATTATCACTTGGTAATAACCAATAATCAAGCTCCAATCATCAATCAATCACCAAACTTGAAATAACCAATTACCAAGCTCCAATCACCAATAAATAATCAATAACCAAATTCCAATCATCAATCAATCACCAAACTTGAAATAACCAATAACCAACAAAACAATCATCAATAAATAACCAATTATCAATCAATCACCGATCACCAATCAATCACCAATAACCAAGCTCCAATATCCAATCAATCACCAATAACCACCAAATAAATATCTAGCAAATACTTACCAAGATACAAATATTCACCAAACATCAATCAATAAACAGATAATAACTTTTTTCCGAAGTCTCCCATGACAAGGGGAGACTTAGAGGGGTTGTGCCAAACAATCACTAACTAATAACAAATAAATTGCCGGTGAGTCTGCTGCGAAAGCCGGTTGGAATTTTATGTTATTGGATATTGGAATTTGGTTATTGGTTATTCCTATTGTATAATAGCGAGATATGAATAAAAATTTCTCTAAAAGCATAATCTGGGGGTTTGCTTTGATTTTATTGTTGCCATTATTGGGGCAAGGGTGTTTTGGTGGATCATCAAAAACAAACACGGCAACCGGGCCGGATTTGGGAGTCTGGAAAACATCGGACAGGGGTTTGACTTGGGTGCATAAAAAGGCATTTGTGGATGGCCCAACTTTAACAGCGGCAGCAGCCGATTTTTCCGTGCAATCCATAACCATAGATCCACAAGACAGGTTGGCGATATATTTGGGAACACAAGAGAATGGTTTGGTTTATTCTTATGATGGCGGAGATTCTTGGAGTGCTTTTGATTCTTTGGAAGCTGTAGATGTAAAAAATGTGGCGGTTGACTCTAAGAATAAGTGTACTTTATACGCGATAAGCTTGAATAAAATATATAAAACAGATACCTGTGGAAGAGATTGGGAGGTTGGGTTTTTTGATCCGCGCACCGATGTTTCGTTTACGCAAATCATGGTTGATTGGTTTAATCCAACAATCGTATACGCGGGGACAACGGACGGAGATATTTTTAAATCAACCGATGAGGGTGAATCTTGGACGGTTGTTAAACGCGTAAATGCCAGTGTTTCCTCGCTGGTACTTAGCCCGCATGATTCCAGATTGATTTATGCCGGTACGGATGGAGATGGCATTTGGAAGAGTTTGGACGGAGGCATTACTTGGATGCAAATCAGAAAAGAATTTGGTGATATCGGAAACGCACGCAGAGTAATAAAAGTTGTGCCCGATCCATCAAATCCAAATTTGATTTATCTTGTCCACCGCGATGGAATCGCCAAATCTCCCGATCAGGGCGCGACTTGGGAGGCTATGGCTTTGGTAACGGATATCGGCGAGAATAAAATTACAGATTTGGCTGTTGACTCTAACGATCCAAAGCAAATTGTTTATACCGGCCCAACTGCACTAGTTTTTACAAAAGATACCGGGGCGACCTGGGAGGTTAAGAAATTGCCAACAGCCAATCATGGAGCTGTAATCTTAATAGATCCCACGGATGGGAATAATGTTTATCTTGGAGTTTTGCCTGCCAAAAGAAAGAGATAACCCATTAGTTTATCAAGTTAAAAGTTTATAAAGTCCGTTAAGTTGTATGCGGGGGAGTTTTTGTTGACGAAAACGCTAAAATAGTGCAAAATATGGTTAAATTATATGTCTAATTATATTCAAGAAGCAGAACAAGGTTTTGAGCAGGCTATTGCTCATTTCTCTAAAGAACTTAAAAATCTTCGCACCAATCGAGCTACGGCGGAATTGGTAGAGGATATTCGTGTCGAGGCTTACGGCCAAAACATGGATTTAAAAGGCGTAGCATCCATTACAATACCCGATGCGCGGACAATTCAGATTGAGCCGTGGGATAAGAATTTGGTAAAAGATATCGAAAAAGCTCTTATGGGTTCCGGTTTGGGAATCACACCCAAAGTAGCCGGTACGGTGATTCATTTGAATTTACCGGCCATGACAGAGGAAAATCGTAAAGAATTGGTTAAGCTTATTAATCAAAAAGCGGAACAGTCCAGAATCGTTGTAAGAAACTTACGCGAAGAAATTAGGGACCAGATTTTAAAAGATGAAAAATCCAAAACAATCACCGAAGATGAAAAATATTCGGCACAAGAAAAATTGGATGAGGTGGTTGGTAAGTACAATAAAAAAATAGAAGAAATAGTTGCACAGAAAGAAAAGGATGTGATGACGATTTAATAACTAATAGTTACAAGTTCATAAAGTTCATAAAGTTTGTAAAGTTTATGAATTGGGGGTTCGGGTGGATTTAAGGACTTTATGAACTTGTAACTTTATGAACTTACAGTTATGTCGAAACAAGATAGTGAATTAATGGAAAAGATAATTTCTCTTTGTAAGCGCCGGGGGTTTATATATCCTTCATCAGAGATTTACGGCGGATTTGCCGCTGTTTATGATTACGGGCCTTATGGAGTTGAGCTGGAAAAGGCTGTAAAGGATTTTTGGTGGAAAAGAGTGGTGCAAGAGAATCAAAATGTGGTGGGATTGGATGCTGCAATTTTTATGCATCCTAAAACTTGGGAGGCTTCGGGGCATGTCAGCGGTTTTGCGGATCCACTCATGGAATGCAAAAGTTGCCATGTTAGAATCCGTGTTGACCATGCGCTCGAGGAAATCGGTATTTTTGCTGATGAGAAAATGGATCTTGCGGAGATAAATAAATTAGTGGAAGAGAATAAAGGTAAGATTGTTTGCCCGAATTGTAAAAAGATTGAATTTACGGAAGTGAAAAAATTTAATCAGCTGGTAAAATCAAATTTGGGTAATTTTACGGAAGATATTAACGAAAATCCGGTTTATTTGCGCGGTGAAACTTGCCAAGGAATTTATGTGAATTATAAGAATGTTTTGGATTCAGCCAGGGTTAGGGTCCCGTTTGGCATTGCGCAGATTGGCAAAGCGTTTAGAAATGAGATTACCGCCAGGCAGTTTATATTTAGAACTCGCGAATTTGAGCAAATGGAGTTGCAATATTTTGTACCGCCAAATGCGGAGATGGATCTTTATGAAGAGTTAAGAAAGAATCGTTGGCAGTATTATTTGGATTTGGGATTATCGGAATCCAAGTTAAAATGGCATAAACACGAGAATTTGGTTTTTTATGCCAAGGAAGCGTATGACATTGAGTATGAATTTCCGTTTGGGTTTAAGGAACTCGAGGGCGTGCACGCACGGGGAGATTACGATTTAACCCAGCATGGCAAGTTTTCGGGAGTCGATTTTACTTATACGGATCAAAAGAATGACGAATCATACATTCCGCATGTGATAGAAGCGTCTGTTGGTGTCGGTAGAACTGTTCTCGCTGTTTTAACAGAGGCTTATACGGAAGAAGAAGTTAATGGCGAAACCAGGATTGTTATGAAATTCACCAAAAACATGGCGCCGGTTAAGGTCGCAGTTTTTCCGTTGCTCAAGAACAAGCCGGAATTGGTAGAAAAGGCCAAGAGCGTGTTTGAATCGTTAAAATCCAAGTATATGTGTGAGTTTGATGATAATGGCAATGTTGGTAAACGATATCGCAGGCAAGATGAAATTGGTACGCCGTATTGCATCACGGTAGATTTTGATACTTTGGAGGATGATGCGGTAACGGTTAGAGATAGAGACACAATGGAACAAGTGCGGGTTAAACTGGATGAATTGCAGAATTGGTTATCGGAAAAATTTAGCGAGTAATACTTGATTTAAAATTGATACGAAAGTAGCAGATAGTTAAAAGCGTATTAATATTTACTGATAATAACAAATTACAAATAACAAATAATAAAGCGAGCGGTACTGATTTAATTTATAAATTTACAAATAATAAATAACAATAAATTCAGTTTATAAAGTTCATAAAGTTTGTAAAGTGGGTATTGGGTTGGTTGGCTTTATGAACTTTAAAAACTTTTTACTTTATAAGCTAAAATAAATAATAAATAATAAAGCGAGCGGAACTGGATCAACCTATTAGTAATTTGTAGTGTAACTTATGAAAAATATACAAAGCAAAAAATTGAAAAATGGAATGCAGTTGATATTGGTTCCGCAAGAAGGGGCGCAATCGATGACACTTTTAACTTTGGTAAAGATTGGTTCACGTTACGAGACTCCTCGAATAAACGGTGCGGCTCATTTTGTGGAGCATCTGATGTTTAAGGGGACTGCGAAAAGGCCCACAACGCTTGATATTTCCAAAGAATTGGATCGTTATGGCGCGGAATATAATGCTTACACGGGAAAAGACATTACCGGATATTACATAAAAATGGATGCGGCGCACACCAATCTCGCGATTGATATGTTGTACGACATGTTGTTTCACTCCAAGTTTGATGCGGAAGAGATAGAGCGCGAGCGAACCGTTATTTTGGAAGAGATTAACATGTATGAAGATAATCCCCGCGATCATATTGCGGATTTGCTGGAGGAATCTTTGTTTCATGGATCGTCGCTGGGCATGAACATTGCGGGAACAAGAAAAACCGTTCGTGAAATGAAGAGAAAAGATTTGCATCAATTCCATGCCAAGTATTATGTACCCGAGAGGATGACTGTGGTTTTAGCGGGTAAAATTGTCCCCGGAGCGGTAAAACAGTTCGAAAAGACGTTTGGATCTATTGCAAAATCCAAAGAACCCCAGAATGATTTGTTTACTTGCTATAAGGCACCAAAAAAATTAAGGCATCCGGTCGCGTTTCAAAAGAAAGACACCGAGCAGGTGCAATTGGCTTTTGGTTTTTACGGTTATCCATATGGGCATAAAGATAGGCACGCAGCCGGGTTATTATCGCTTATCTTAGGCGGAAATATGTCTTCGAGGTTATTTACTCAGATCAGGGAAAGGCGAGGTTTGTGCTATTCAATTCGCGCCTCTCACGAGTCGCTCGAGGATACAGGTGTCTTGACTATTTGGGCTGGATTAGATAAGACAAGGCTAGGAGAGGCTGTAAAAGCAATTTACGAAGAGTTAAATAAGGTAATTGTTGAAGCTGTATCTGTGGATGAATTGCAACGAGCGAAGGATTTTGTGCGCGGGAGCTTGTCGCTGGCTTTTGAGGATACGGCATCGCAGGCGAAATGGTATGGATGGGGATGGGCGTACGAGCACAAACTCGATGCACCAAAAGACTTGCTTAAAAAAATTGATGCTGTTACTCCTTCAGATATTAAGAGGGTGGCGAGATATATGCTTAATCCTTCCAAAATGGTTGGTGCGGCAATCGGCCCGATTGATTCTAAAGGTAAATTTGCAAAAATTATTGATTGGAAATAAATTTATTATGAATGCTTTACTTATAGCTAATTGGAAAATGCACTACGGCCCCATCAAAGCCGGGGGTTGGGTACGTGCTTTTCGTAGAGAACGTTTGCCGAAAGATGTGGATATAGCAGTGGCTGTTCCACATGTTTCACTTGCCGCGGCCAGGGCTTCTTTAGGCCGGGCGTCTATCCCTTCGCTGGCAGCACAGGATGTTTTTTGGGATAAGGATGGATCGTTTACAGGTGAAGTATCCGCTTCTATGCTTGATGAGTTTGGAGTTCAATATTGTTTGGTTGGTCATAGTGAACGCAGAACTTATTTGAATGAAACAAGCGAGATGGTTGCCAAAAAAGCGGCCGCACTGCAAGAGGCGGGGATTGTTCCGGTTATCTGTGTAGGTGAAACAGCGGCCGAGTATAAAAAGAAAGAAACCAATAAAATTTTAAGACAACAAACAACTGCCGCTATCGCCAAATTGAACCCTGACTCAAAAACAGCTTTTGTATTTGCGTACGAACCGATTTGGGCGATTGGATCGGGCAAACCCTGCCCATCGCAACGTGCTCGCGAGGCACACGAGGTTATTCGCGGTGTTATTGCAAAGAAAATGGGTGAAACTGTTGCGGCAAAAGTCAGGATTCTGTATGGAGGTTCTGTGGATTCCAATAACATTACGGAATATATAACTACAACCGGTATAGACGGAGCACTTGTTGGAGGGGCATCATTAGACCCGCGCGTATTTGGGCTTTTGTGCCGTACGGCGGTTCCCAGCTAACATGAATCAAATTTTAATTTGGGTTGCATTTGGAATTGCCGCTTTAAGCTTAGCGGCAGTTTTGTATTTGTTTATTAAGCATTGGCAAGAAATTCGTCTTATAGATCCCAGTTCAATTAAAGAGGAGAAAGACAGGCTCAGGCGTGATGATATGGTTAGAGAGCGATTTAATCGTTTAAAGAGTGGAAAAGTAGAGCCCGTTAAAACGCTTTATAAAAGAGCAATTTTTTCCGCTAAAACATCTTTTCATCGTGGCTATTTAAAACTGATTAAATTGAACAAATTTTACGAGCAAGCCAAAAGGCCTTTCTCGCATGTGGCACCAAGTCAGGATGAGAGGATAAAATTATTGTTGGATGAAGCCAGAAGTTTGGCCAGGGATTTAAAATGGGTAGATGCGGAAAAAAGGTATTTGGAGATATTGTTACTGGATAATCGTAATTCGGATGCCTATAAAGGCATTGGTTTGATATATTTAAAGCAAAAAATGCTGCCTCAAGCAAAAGAAACTTTTGATTATTTGGTTAAAGTTAAGCAAGCTGATGATATTGTTTATGCGGCTTTGGCTGATGTTGCGGTTTTAGAGAAGGATAAAAGGACTGAAGAGGCAATGCGTTTAAAAGCGATAGAGATTCGGCCAAGGCTGGCCAATAGGCATGCGGAGTTGGCAAAATTTTACTGCACACACGGTTATTACAAGGAGGCTTGGCCATCTGCAAAACGAGCTACGGATTTGGATCCAAAATCAGGTAAATATCAAGAGATAGCATTAGAATGTTTGATAGATATGGGTGATTGGGCTGAGGCAAAGAGGCGTTATGACAAGTTGCGTTTAATTGTGGATGATCTGCCAAAAATGCAAAAGTATCGAGAAAGAATAGATGCAATTAGGCCTGTGGAAGCGAATGTGAAAATCGATTAAAAAGCCCTTGAGTTTGTTAAAACTTAAAGAATTTTCAAGGACTGGACGAAAAGATGATAATTTATTATACTTGCCGAACGTTTTTGCCGTCTTAGCTCAGTGGTAGAGCAGTCCGATGTTCATCGGACGGGTCTCGGGTTCAAGAGAGGTGATATGTTTTGTATGCCGTCTTAGCTCAGTGGTAGAGCACTTCCATGGTAAGGAAGGGGTCTCGGGTTCAAGTCCCGAAGACGGCTCCACCCTTCGCTCTCGTTTACACTCGAGCTTCGGGTGGCAAGCCATTAGTGACTTGCCAAATGGACTAAAAAACATTGAAAATAAAAATTTAAGAACGCAGAAGTAACTTGGGCTTGCCCCACGAAGCTTCAGCGAAGTGGGGCAGATACCGAAGCGGTCAAACGGGGCAGACTGTAAATCTGCTGGCTACGCCTTCCCAGGTTCGAATCCTGGTCTGCCCACCACGTAAAAAGCCGCTTAGATAAATAGGCGGCTTTTTACGTGCCTCGCGTAAAGTGACTTCGTCACCACGCGACGCAGACGTTGTTATGAAAAAACGTAGATCTGATGGATATCAGATTTACGGGGCTAAGTATTTAAAGTACCGGCTTCACGTGGCGCAGCCCTCAAAAAACTCGCGGTTGCGAGATTTTTTATAAACTTTTTTAATCTCCAAGATACTATTCGACTCGATTTATCTCGCTCTTAGCTTTTGGCGAGATAGAAATAGAACAATCCAAAAACCTAAGAAGCGATAACCGATTTAAGCGCAGATCGTGAAAATTGCATTTTTGTTGCAATTGGTTAAAAATGGACTGGTTATGAATTTGAAAAAAATATTGGTTATTGCATTTTTGTTTTTATTTACTGTTCCAATGCAATGTTTGGCTTATGAACCCATTTTACTGAATTACAGGGCGGTGTACGAGGTTTCCGACCCTCTGGTGGCCAGGGAATATTATTCGAGGCTTGGTGCCGGGCCAATGAGGTTTAGATTGGTTTATGAAGAGCCGGGTGATTTAGATGTAACCATCCTCATACCTGATATACCTGATGCGGCAAAGAATGTAACCGGATTGTTGAAGTATGTTGATGAAAATGGAGAAAGGCAAGATTTGGAATTATCGGCTAAAGAAGATGAGTGGAGCTATTACAGAGATGATTTTAGCGGTAATGCGTATTATTTGGGTCCTGAGGCACATGTAAAAGTGGCAAGTGGTACGCATCTGTTGGTTGTGGAGTCGAGACCTGATAATGAAAAGCCTTTTGTTTTAAAATTGGGGAGTGAGGAAGATTCATCTATCGAAGCAAAATTTAGAACGATGATAGAAATGGGGAAAGTTAAAAATGATGTTTACTCGGAATTTCCATTACTGGCGTATAATAATTTTTATGGAATTCTTCTGTTGATACCATTTGTTTTGGTTGTGGGGTTAGTGGTTTATTTGGCAATTAAAACTTATTTGAGGATAAAAAAAGCGGATGAGGAAGAAGAAAGAAAAAGCGAACAAGCGAGTGTTAATGAATCTGAAAACGGGTGATCACAATCATTATTCATTCATAATTCTCCTGACCCTCGAAGCTTCATGACCCTCGTAGCTTCCAGCGAAGTGGGTTAGCGTAGTGGGTTAATTCTTAATTTGGTTTTTACTGTGTTGGATTATCGTAGTATAATGTTTGCATGTCTATTGAAAGTTCAACATATTTAACCAGAGCTTTAACTTTGGCTGTAAATTCGGGTGCTTCGGATGTGCATTTTGCCTGCGGGGATAAGCCGATTTTTCGTGTGCGTGGAATGTTGCAACCAAGTACCATCGAGGAGCCTGTTTTAAAAGAAACATTGTTAGAAGAGATAAAACAAATATTGCTACCCGAGGCTTACCAGATTTTAGCTGATCATGGGGATATTGATTTTTCTCACGATTTTGATGGAATCGGCAGGTTTAGATTCGCGGGTTATTGGAAGAGCGGTGAACCGGCTTTGGCGGCTCGTATTATTCCTGTAAATATACCAAGTTTGGATGACCTTGAGGCACCCGAGGCTGTTTTGGATTTTGTTGATTTGCAAGATGGATTGGTTTTGGTAACAGGTCCAACAGGCGCGGGTAAATCAACTTTACTTGCGAGCATGATTGATGAGATTAACGAAAGCAGATCGAAACATATAGTTACCTTGGAAGATCCTATAGAGTTTATTTATACACCAAAAAAGTGCTTAATCAGCCAACGTGAATTGGGAGTTGATTTTGTATCGTTTGACCAGGGTTTACGTCATTGTTTCAGGCAAGATCCGGATGTGATTTTGATAGGTGAAATGAGAGACGTGGAAACCATAAGTACGGCGCTTACTTTATCGGAAACAGGGCATTTGGTTTTTGCAACATTGCACACCGGCAGTGCCCCGCAAACTATTGATCGTATTGTAAGTTCGTTCCCGGCATCCCAACAACAACAAATCCGTTTACAGCTTTCGCTTGTTTTGCGGGGCGCGATATCACAGATTTTGGTACCGACCGTAGATGCGCGTTTAGTGGCGGTTAGAGAAGTTATGGTTAACAATGTTGCTATCTCAAATGTTATAAGAGAAGGTAAGACCGAACAAATACCAAATATTATCTACTCTTCCATGTCGGATAAAATGGTGGATTTGGATCGTGATTTAAAACAATTGATTCAAGAGGGTCGAATTTCCCCGGAAACAGCTTATACGCATGCTCGTAATAAAGAATTTTTTAATTCTTAGAATATGTGCGGGCGATTTACACTGAAGGTATTGCCAAAAGAATTGGAGAAGCGTTATGACGTTCGTTTTAAGTTTAGTGAATATCATCCGAGTTACAACATAGCACCATCTAAAATGATTCCAATTATTCCAAATGATAATCCGGATGAGATTATTTGGATGAGGTGGGGGATGACTCCGGTGTGGTGGAGGCAAAAAGGCAGGGGTTTAATTAATATCAGGCGTGAGTCTTTGGCGACTAAACCGGTTTTTAAAAAGTTATTTACCACACAAAGATGTTTGATTCCGGCAGATGGTTTTTATGAGTGGAAAAAAATAGGCAATAAAAAACAGCCATATTATTTTAAAATGAAAGATGGGGCGGTTTTTAGTTTTGCGGGCATTTGGGACTCGGAAGTTGATGGAACGGCAGGCTCGATTATTACTTGCGAACCAAACGGTTTAGTCTCGAAAATTCATGATAGAATGCCGTGTATTTTAAAACAGGAAGATGAAGATGAATGGTTGAATTGTGCTGATGAGAAACTTTTATTGAAGATGCTTAAGCCTTTGCCGGCAAACGGTATGGAGGGTTATGAAGTGAATATGAGGGTAAACTCTCCACGGAATGATAGTAGTGATTTAATAGAAAGGTTGAGCAAGAATTGAGGTTTAGTTTGATAATATGGTTTTTGCACAGGTTTTTGATTTTTCGCTTGATAGACTTTTAACTTGATAGACTTAAAAAATGGGGTTTTTGGCTTTGTTGACAAGGAGTAAAAGCTAGGTTATACTTTTCGCGCTGTTAGGTTTTGTAATTTAATGGCGCTTTAAGCCGAAGTAGCTCAGTTGGTTAGAGCGACGGTTTTGTAAACCGTAGGTCGTGGGTTCAAATCCCTCCTTCGGCTCCATTCGACTCCATTTCGCTTCGCTCATTTCGCTCATGGTCTACGACCATCAGTAATAGCTAAAAGTGAAATTAAGTCGAATGTTCTGAGCTTGTCGAAGATCATCTTACTCAGAATAATCAAGAAACAAGTTTAATAATCAATTAAAATATGTCTCAAGATAACCTAATCAAGTTTGAGTGTACGGAGTGCAAGAGGGTAAACTATCACTCCAGCAAGAACAAGAAGACACTCAAAAATCGCTTGGAGCTGGCAAAGTATTGCAAGCACTGCAAAAAGCGAACACCGCACAAAGAAACCAAATAAAAATCGGCTAAGGCCGATTTTTTATAAACAACCCCCAAAAACCCCACAGCTAAGCTGAGCTTTGCCTTGTCAGGGGGCTGTAAAAACCGGTTAGTAAGTCTCCCATGACAAGAGGACCCGCCTGCAACGCAAGCTTGCGAGCGGGCAGGGATTTAGAGGGGTTGTGATATACTTGAATCATGGATATTTTTGATCCTCCACAGTTGAAGCCCAAGCCAAAAAAGAGGGTTGGGTTTTTGTATCCGGAGGGGATAAACAGAAAGTTGTTTGTTTGGATTTATTTTGGAAGTATTTTATTTTGGTTATTACTGATTGTGGGAGTCGGTGCTCTGATAATTTTTATATTCTTGCCTTTTTTGGGTGTGGTGATATCATCAAATTATCAAATTTTGTTCATGATGGGTTTTTTGGGAATATCTATATTTTTTGGAATGTCTATGGCTTCGAAAGTTGTGAATGGAATTATCTTGCAGGGAATCACATTTGGGGACATCTTAATTAAATAACAAATAATAAATAATAAATAATAAAGCGACATAATTAATTAATAAATTACAAATAACAAATAATAAAGCGAGCGGTACAATATTAATTAACAAATTACAAATAACAAATAATAAAGCGAGCGGATGGGATTTACTTTATTGTTTGTGATTTATTATTTATTATTTTGCGTAGCGATAGCGAAGCACAAGTATGATCTATTCGAAGTTGGTTCATGAGGCGGCGGAAGTTGCGGCTAAGTTGCATGAGGGGCAGTTTAGGAAACATCCGGAGGGGACTCCGTATTTTTCGCATCTGGCTTATGTGGCGCTTATATTGCAAAAAGCGGGGTATGATGACGAGATTGTGGCGGCGGCTTTTTTGCATGATGCTATAGAGGATACGGAATATACCGCGGAAAAGATGCGCACACACTTTGGCGCCAGAGTTACTGAGTTGGTTTTGGCTGTTAGCGAACAGAAACATGTGAATCCTTGGGCTAAGAGGAAAAGGTTGTATCGCGAGCAAATTAGTGAATCAGATATTGAGGCCGTTGCGCTTGCTTGCGCGGATCATTTGCACAATGTAAAGAGTTTGACGCTAACGGTTGATTCGGGAATTGATATTAAGACTTTATTTGAGATTGGAATAGAGGAGAGATTTGCTCATGAGCGAGACTTGGTTACCATCTTTAATGAAAAATTGAATGGGTCAGAATTGGCAAAAGAGTTTGAATCAGCGGTTGGCGAGCTAGAGTTGGCTATGAATAAATATGTCTAAACATAAAGATTACCTTACAGCTTCGGATTATTATCGCTTTTTGAATTGCCCGCATTGGCCGTATTACGATCGTTTTGCATCTGACGAGGAGCGAGAGTTTAAACGAGAGCCAACAGAGGCGGAGCTTCAGAGGCAAGAAGATGGCGTGGCTCATGAAAAGGAAGTTGTTCTGAGATTATTTGAAGGGCAAGAGATTAAAACTGTGGAAATGACACGGGATCCGGAGACAGATTCGGAGGCGACATTGGAGCTTATGCGCCAAGGTGTGCCTTTTATTTATCAAGGAACCATCATAAAAGACGATTGGCAGGGCAGGCCGGATTTGTTGAAAAGAGTTGATGGCGAGAGCATGCTTGGCGAGTGGCATTATGTGCCCATTGATATAAAAAGTTCTCATAATGTAAACAAATATCATCGTTTGCAGTTGATGTTTTACGCGGTAATTTTGGAACAATTGCAAGGCAGGTTCCCGGCGCGAGGGTATATCATCAATAAAGATGGGGATGAGCATGAGGTTTTATTGGGTGATTATGTGAAGGAATTTCATGAGTTTACGGAAGAGATCGAAAAGATAAGAGCCGGGGAAAAGCCCGATCCGGTTTTGCGCAAAAGTTGTTTTGATGTGGGGCCATGGGGAGAGCTTTGTAAGCATCATGCCAAGAGTACCAATGATATTGCTTTGCTTTTTAATGTTGATGTGAAAAAATTACGCGCGCTAAGGGAGTTGGGAATAAGAACAATCGAAGATGCGGCAAAAATGGATCCGGTTGATTTGGATGGCAAGTTGTCGGGACTGAGGCAACATGGAATGGAAGTGGCAAAGTTTCAGGCGGAGTCTTTACTGAACGACTCTGTTATTGTTAGGGATAAAGTCGGCCTGGATACACCGCCGATGGAGATACATTTTGATATCGAAAGCGATCCGCCGAATGATGTGGATTATCTTTTAGGCTGTTTGATTAGAACGCGTGAGAAATCTGAATATCGGCCTTTTGTTGCCAAAAATTTGGAGGATGAAGGAAAAATGTGGAAAGAGTTTTTAAGTTGGATAGACACTTTGGAAGAGCCGTATCAGGTGATTCATTACGCGGCTTATGAAAGAATACGTTTGGCGGTTTTGGAAAGGCGCTATGGCGGGAGCGAGGCTTTGGATAAATTTCGCGATAATATGGTAGATATGAAGCAGATTGTTACGCATTCGATTGTTTTGCCTTTGTATTTTTACGGACTAAAATATGTTACTCCGTTTTTTGGATTTAGTTGGCGTGGAGAAGTATCGAGCGGAGGTCAATCGGTTGATGTATTCGAGAAGTATCTGGAAACACAGGATGAGAGTTTGTTAAATGAAATAATCCTCTATAATGAGGATGATGTTAGGGCAACTGCCGTGCTCGCGGATTGGTGCCGGGCTTATGCCAGAAAGCTCACGACTTATACTCCGCCGTATCCTTGGGAGGCCGGTATTCCTGCGGAATACGCGGATAATAATCAATAACCAACAAAACAATCATCAATAAATTACCAATACTCAATATTTAAATAACCAATTGATTATTGGGTATTGTAATTTGGTTATTTATTGGTTATTGGAGCTTGGTTATTGGTTATTTAGCTTCCAGGATGGAATCGGTTTGCTTGGATCCTCGGGCGGGGTGATGCGGGTCCAGGCTATGGCGGAGATTAGAGAGGAGATTGGTACAGAGGAGATTATGCCGATTGTGCCGGCTATGGCGAGTAGGAAGGTGGCGGAAACGCTATCTTGGTTTAAAAAATGGAGCCAGCCGGTGTCGTTTTGATATCTAAAAAGGAAAATGTAGATAGATGCGCCAATCCATGTTAAAACCAAAACCAGCGCCATGGTGGCAACATGAGATCGGCCTATGTTCATACCGCTTGTAAACAGATCTTTCCAGGTTGCATTTTTGCGGATTTTTTTAAGCTCGGCTACACCGCAACTGATAGAGCTTGCTAAATCTTGAATAATCGCGAAACACGCCAGAATTAAGCCAATGAGGATTAGTTTGGCAGGGTCTATGGTTGGGTGGTCCTTAAAAAAAGCTTGGCTTATGGAATTGGAAACAGCGGTTAGATGCATTGCACCGGCAAAGATTTGGGCAATAATAGTAGTAACTATTGTGCCCATGGTTGTGGCGATGGTTGTTGTGATAACTTTTTTATGCCAGCCAAAAAGCATGAGTGAGCTTATTACGCTTAAAAGAATCGCGGTAAGCGTCATCACCAAGAGTAAAGGCCAATCTCGCAGATAAAGCGGTATGGTTGTATATATAGCGAGCCACAAAGTAATGGCGATAACACCTGCCATCATTAAGCCTCGCAGTCCAAAAAATATAAGCAGTAATATTAATAAGATTAAAACGCTAAAAATGTATATATTTTTTCTATCATATGATTCAAAAAATATTTGCGGTTCATCGTTACCGCCAGGTTGTACAAAGATCATGATGATATCACCTGTAGAGGGATTTATGCTGTCTGTAGAAGGGTTTCTAACGGAAAAGGTTTTATTTTTAAAATCTCCGGTTAAAATTTGTACAGTATAATTATATCTGAGCTCTGTTCCGTTTTTGGTTGGCGTTGTGATTTGATCTACGGCTTTTATAATCGCACGCTCATACTTGCCATAGCGGGATTGTTCCACAATCGTAGTGCCAATAATGGTTTCTGGATCTGCGCCAGAAACCGGTTCCGGTGCGGTGGTGGTTGTATCGATAGCGACTCCGGGGCCAAGAAGAGTTTCTGTGCTGGTGCCGGTTAACTCGGGGACTTGGGCATTTGAAACTAAAGGCAGTAATAAAAAAGCGGCAAAAAAGCCGAATAAACTCATTTGCATGGTTTTTTTATACCCACCCAATTTTTGCATGTAAATATAATAATACGTGTGCATGTATATTGCCAACCTTAAGGCTTTTTGCTATAGTCGGCGGACTATCGGGCTATAGCGCAGTTGGTAGCGCGCATCGTTCGGAACGATGAGGCCGTGGGTTCAAGTCCCGCTAGCCCGACCACGCTTCGTTGCTTAAATATCTTGAGCGACGAGGTGTGGTGTGTAACGAGAATTATTACACACTCAAAGAAAGGATGACTATGGAATTTGTAAATGATACAAACTGGGAAGCAGTTTTTCAGAATTGGAAGAAAAGAGAGGGTGGTAGCCCTGCTTGGATTAAGTGCGCAACCGAGGTGAAGGGTTGGACAGATTGGGAATCTTGGAGGAGGTTTTCGGCAAGCTTGGTACGTGCCAGCGAGCGTAGATGGGAATTGTATCGATTTACGGACCCAATGAAAGAAGTTCCGGAAATGTTGGTTGGACCTTATTCAGTA
>JARGGJ010000026.1 GCA_029210915.1 Patescibacteria group bacterium | reverse complement strand
AACCCCCTTCCAAAAACTGTCCTCATTTTATGAAAAATGCGACAACGCTTGCTAAAAACACAATCTTAAGAGAGGGGGCAGGGGGTGAGTTTATCAACGCAATTTTTACCCTTGATAAATCTACAAAACCATGTTAGTCTGGACACCATGAGTATCCAAAAAACAAAGATCCCAAAAGTCGCCATAGTCGGCCGGGCCAACGTAGGCAAATCCACATTGTGGAACCGCCTCTCTGAAACCTCGCAGGCCATAGTCTCTAAGATCCCCAACACAACCCGCGACCGCAACTCCACCAACTGTATCTGGCGCGGTGGAATGATAGAAATCATCGACACGGGCGGTATGGACACAGATTCCCGCGATGCTATAGAAAAAGGGATTATCACTCAAGCTGAACTCGCCATTAAAGAGGCTGACTTGGTTTTGTTTTTGGTAGATGTAAAAAGTGGATTATTACCGCAAGATAGAACGTTGGCCGAGCGTACAAAAAAACTTAATAAACATGTCATCTTGGTTGCCAACAAAGCGGATAAGTTTGGTGATGTTGGCGAATCCATGGGCAAAGAATTGTGGAAATTAAAAATTGGCGAGCCTGTCACTATCGCCGCCTCAAACGGACGCGGAGTTGGCGACCTGCTGGATCTGGTTTACGAGGATTTGGAAAAACGCAACAAAAAGCCGGTAGACCCGCTTGTTAATCTATCTTTAAAAATTGTTTTAATGGGACGCCCAAACGTTGGCAAATCATCGCTTACAAATGCCATACTGCAACATGAACGATCCATCGTTTCACCAATCGCGCACACAACACGCGAACCATTGGATACCAATTTTCTCTGGCAGGATAAACCGGTAACACTCATCGACACGGCGGGTATGCGCAAACGAGCCCGCATATCATCGCGCATCGAGCACGAGGCCATAACAAGAAACCGCGAGGCTCTATACCGCGCCGATGTAGCCGTTTTAATCCTCGATGCAACAGAAGACCCGCATAAACAAGACAAAACTCTTGCCGGGCTTCTTAAAGATGCCAACCGCGGTTTAATAATCGTGGTAAACAAATGGGATTTGATAAAAAACAAAGATACCAACTCAACAAAAAAATACGAAGCCAACATTCGCGACGCACTTCCGTTTTTGGATTGGGCTCCCATCATCTTTACTTCGGCGGTAAAAAATCAGCGTGTAAATGACATCATTAAAACCGCTTTTACAATCCAAGAAGAGCGCCATCGAGTAATCACCGACAATGCGATGGATAAATTTTTAAAGAAATTAATTGCCAAACAATCTCCCAAGGCACAAAGCGGCAATAAAGCTCCATTTGTTTATTCTGCCGTACAAACACACACCGATCCGCCTCGTTTCTCTATTATCATCCGCGGAAAAGAAATTAAACTGCAAGAAGCCTGGCTTCGCTATTTCGCCAAACAAATACGCGCAAAATTTGGCTTCGTGGGTTGCCCTGTTATTGTAAAAACCGAATTCGATTCCACGCCAATTGCCACCCCCAAAGGCCACCAACGCCGGAAAAAACCAATCGGCCGCAAGGGCTTTAGATACTAAAGCATGAAATTGTAGGGGCGTATCCTTGTGATCGCCCGAGCTATAGCTACGGCTAAACAGTTCCGCCTATGGCGACAGAACGGGCGAACACGAGGTTCGCACCCTACAAATGTTTTAGAAATTTTATTATTTCCCTTGATGTATCTCGGCGTCCAGTTTATATTATATCCATGAAATTGATCATCGGCTTGGGAAACCCGGGCAAAGAATACGAAAAAACCAGGCATAACGCCGGTTTTTGGGTTTTGGATAATTTAGCGGAATCGCTTAACGCGGATTGGAATAACTCCAAATCCCACAAAGCACAAATCGCCAAAGCAACCATTAGTGATGCAAAACTCATACTTGCCAAACCGCAAACTTTCATGAACTTAAGCGGTGAGAGCGTTCTCTCTATCGCACAATTTTATAAAATTCCCGCCGATAACATTCTAATTGTCCACGATGAGCTCGACTTGGAACCGGGTTGTTTCACATTCACAAACGGAGGCAGTGCAGCCGGCCACAACGGAGTGGGCTCAGTGTACGAGCTAACCGGTAAAAAATTTCCCCGCCTGCGCATCGGAATCGGCCGACCACCCAAACCCGGCCCCGCTCCCAAACAATGGGTATTGGAAAAGCCATCAAGCGACGATCAAAAGCTGATCAAAAAAGTCATCAAAGATTCCAACTCTGCCATTACCGACTGGGTCAACAAAGGAACAGCAGAGGCAATGAACAGTTGGAACTCGCGCAAGAAAGCTTCAAATACAAAGTAACAAGTTCACCAAGAGTAACCCAAGTAACTCTTGATGAACTTTAATCTTGATAAACTTTAAGATACTCCTCGATCAAAAAAAATAATCCCGGTAATCAGAATTATAATCATGGTAATCTTGGTCAATTATGGCAAACTTGATCAAAACCGCTTCGAACTGCTCACGAAACGAATGCGACGGGATTGGAGGGGCGCTCCCAAAGCAACCGTCCGCAAGCAGATAGAAAAGGTCTTATCACTGCCTATCTGTTTGAGAGGATTTGTCTAAATTTGATCAATATTTGTAAATGTTTGCAACGATGTTGTGTATGTCTTACCAAAAAACCCCCGAACTTGTCAACACCCCCTGGAATAGCTCTCGGCTTGGCTGGCTTGGGCTGGCTTGGTTCGAAAAAACCGGCCCCATAAGCCTGACAAAGCTGCACAATTATTTTGATGTAAATTCCGGAGACAAAGCTTGGCAATCAAATCCCAAAGAGCTGGTTCAAGCCGGCCTTACGGAAAAAACAGCTTCAGAATTTTGCGAGTGGCGGGATAAAACAAATCTCGATAATCTAAAAAAACAACTCGACGAATCCGGTATCGATTTTATTTTACCTTGGGATAAAAATTACCCCTCAATTTTAAAACAAACTCACGCTCCGCCGGGCGGGCTGTTTTGGCGCGGTGCACTTATGGATAATCGTGATTGGATTGCCGTGGTTGGCACTCGTAAAATCAGCGCTTATGGCGAACGTGCCACAAAACTCATCGTGGCAGGTTTGGTCGAGCAAGGCGCGGGCATAGTCTCGGGTTTGGCACTGGGTATCGATGGAGCCGCGCACAAAGCAACGCTCGAGGCGGGCGGTAAAACAATCGCCGTTTTAGGATCCGGCATCGATGATGCTTCCATCTACCCGCAAACTCACAAAAATCTCGCCGAACAAATTCTTTTAAATGGCGGGTCTGTTATTTCGGAATTTCCACCAAAAACAACCGGGCTTAAACACCATTTTCCTCAGCGCAATCGTATAATCGCAGGCCTTTGCCGAGCCACGGTTGTAGTAGAGGCGGATCTTAAATCCGGCTCGGTTCTTACCGCTAAAAATGCTTTAGATGAAAACCGCGATGTTTTTGCGGTACCCGGGCCAATCACAAGCGCCGGCAGTCACGGAACTCACGAACTGATAAGAAACGGTGCAACAATTTGCGAAAGCGCAAACGATATTTTAAATACACCCTTAAAAAACGCCACCCCGGTTCCCAGTTTTGAACGAGATCTGACAATGGACGAACGCAATATCCTCGACCTCTGCCGTACTCCAATCCACGTCGATGATCTCTCCCGCCACCTAAACACCTCCCCGGCATCAATAGCATCCACATGTATGAGCTTGGAATTATCGAACGCTCTTACCGATGCCGGCAATCAAACTTATGAATTAACCCCAACCGGCCGAGCTCTGCTCAGTAAACCATCGACGTAGGGATAAACCCTTGTGGTTATCCGTACTATCGCCGTAAGCAGAACTAAGTAAACTAAAATATTAATTTATACTTATGGAAATCCCAAAATCAGAAAATCCTGAAAAAGAACAAGCCAAAATAAATAAACTTGGCGAATTTGATAGCCAATATTTCAATGAGCTCGAAGGCGAAACCGGCTGGATAGCACTGGGTAAAGATAATTGCCAAAACCAACAATACTTCACAGTTTATGGGAATGAAGGAGAGAAACTGGGTGTAATTGGTATTTACGATACAGACGAAGAAAAAAATATCACTCACACCGTAGTCGACCCAAAATACAGAGGTCAAGGTTTAGCGGCAAAAATAAAACACGTTTTAATGGACAGGCTTGATCTAAGCTTTATTACAATGACAATAAATTTGGACAATGAAGCATCCATAAAAGCCGCTAAAAAAATACCCGGCCTCAAAAAAGTTAGCGACGAACAATACGAACAAGAATTTCATAAAGTAAAATACATCTACGAAAAACCACACAAACCATCGACGTAGAGATAAACCCTAGTGGTTATCCGTACCGTCGCCATAGGCGGAACTAAGATAGCTTCAACTTTTTACGCTGGCGAACACCCCACTTCGCCCTTCGATGAACTCAGGACTACGAGGGGCACCGCTAGATTCGCCCTATGTATGAAATTCGTACCTCTTATTATTAATAATAGTAACTAAAACATCTCTCCATATATTTTTGGCTAAATTTAGCCTTTTTTCATTATCTTGCTTGTTGCATCCCTTTATCTCTGATATCTTTCTTTGTGTTAGAACACTTAAAACCATCCAATCAAAATTTAAACGTCCACCCGCGTTAACTCGTGATGAACGTTATAAACGTGTTAACGTAAATCGTATTTATGAAACTAGTCATCGTTGAGTCCCCAACCAAAGCCAAAACAATTACCAAGTTTTTAGGCAAAGATTACAAAGTCATGGCCTCCATGGGCCATGTTCGTGATCTGCCAAAATCCAAACTTGGTGTTGACGTGGAAAACAATTTTGAACCGCAATATCTAATTCCCCGCGAACACAAAGCCAAGGTCAAGGAACTGAAAGACATAGCTAAAAAAGCGGATGAAATCTATTTCGCAACTGATGAAGACCGCGAAGGCGAAGCGATAAGTTGGCACTTGGCGCAGATTTTGGATGAAGATCCGGAAAAATTAAAACGCATCACTTTTCATGAAATCACCAAAGAAGCCATCTTGAACGCTGTAAAAAATCCACGCGCCCTGGATCTTAAATTAGTAGATGCTCAACAAGCTCGCCGTATTTTAGATCGCTTAGTGGGTTATCAACTCTCCCCTTTTCTATGGCGCCACATGAAACGCGGGCTCTCGGCCGGGCGCGTACAATCCGTTGCCGTTAGATTGATAGTTGAACGCGAACGCGTTATTCAAGATTTCAAACCCGAGGAATACTGGAGTATCGAGGGTTCATTTTTAAATCCCAAAGATCAAGCTCTGGAAACAAAATTACAAGGCATTAAAGGCAAAGCTTTAGATAAAATGGAAATCAAAGATCAAAAACAAGCCGATGAAATTATCGAAGCCTGCAAAAAAGAATCTTTTAAGATTTCCAACATCGAACAAAAAGAAAAAAGCAAAGCACCGCCGGCACCATTCACCACCTCCTCTTTGCAACAAGAAGCCAATAATAAATTAGGCTTTTCCGCCAAACAAACCATGACTTTGGCGCAAAAACTTTACGAAGGTTTGGATATCGGTTCCGAGGGCTCTGCCGGTCTTATTACCTACATGCGTACCGATAGTTTAAATCTGTCGCAAAAATTTATCGAAGACGCAACCGGCCACATCGTAAAAACATTCGGCAAAGAGATGGCGCTCGATAAACCTCGTGTCTACAAAACCAAATCCAAAGGCGCACAAGAAGCCCACGAGGCCATCCGCCCCACAGATCCAACTCGTACGCCCGAAAGCCTCGAGCCATATTTGGATAAAAACATGCTTAGGCTCTACACACTTATTTGGCAACGCTCTGTTGCCACGCAAATGGTAGACGCAAAACTAAACGCAACCCGCATTGATATAACTGGAGGTGATTATAATTTCCGCGCCACGGGTCAGCAAGTTGTAAAAGAAGGCTACCTAAAGCTTTACCCTGATCAAGAAAAAGACAAACTCTTACCCGAAGTCAGCGAAGGCGAAAAAATGACAGCCAAAGAAATCAAAGGCAACCAGCACTTCACCGAACCCCCTGCGCGCTATAGTGATGCCACCTTGGTTAAAGCGCTGGAAGAAAATGGCATCGGCCGCCCAAGTACCTATGCCCCAACAATTTCCACTATCATAGATCGCGGATACATCGAACGCGATGATAAAAAGCGCTTACAGCCAACCGAAATTGCATCAGAAGTTACCGATATGTTGGTGCAACGTTTTCCCGATGTAGTTGATGTTGATTTTACGGCTCGCATGGAAAGCTCACTCGATCATATTGCGGAAGGTGATATGAATTGGCGCCCGCTTATCCAAGCTTTTTACGGTCCTTTCCATCTGCAACTGGAAAAACAAGAAGCTGAGCTCGATGCCGTAGCCCAAAAAGAAGCGGAGGGTGAAGTTTGCGATAAATGCGGCAAACCGATGCTGGTAAAACATGGCCGTTTTGGCAAATTCCTGGCCTGTACCGGCTACCCCGAATGCAAATCCACTCGCCCAATGGCAGGCCAAGACCCTTTACCCGAACCAGAACCAACAGACGAAAAATGCCCCACTTGTGAATCACCAATGGTCAAAAAAGTTGGCCGCTATGGCCCATTCTTGGCTTGCTCCAAATATCCCGAATGTAAAACCATTGTAAACATCGAAATCCCCGCTTTAGATCAAAACGGAAACGACATAACTTGCCCAAAATGCAAACAAGGCAGAATCTTAGAGCGCAAATCCAAACGAGGTAAATTATTTTTCTCTTGTAACCGCTACCCCGAGTGCGACCAAGCCTTTTGGGATAAGCCAACCGGCGAACCATGCCCCGAGTGTAAATACCCAACCCTGGTTAAAAGAGGTAAAACAATTTATTGCCCCGATAAAGATAACTGTAAATACAAAACAACAATAGAGCTTGAATAAGCTCGCAAATACTTCGTAAATACTTCCCAAACATTTACCAAATATTAACAAATAATACCAAACACTCACAATTGTTGTTTGGTATTATTTGTATCTTGGTCAATATTTGATAGATATTTGATAAGTTTTGTTTGGTAAGTATTTGTGACTTGGTAAATATTTGGTAGATATTTGTTCAAAGTTTATCACTCGGTTGTCGAATACTTAATTCCTTTTCCCTTTGCCTTACCTTCAGCTTTGTTTATTTTGTCTCCAAAAAACTTTTCCGCACTTTTTGCCGTATCAGATAATGCGCCAATCGGATCACCCTTAACCAAGGCTCTGTCTAAAAAGTTAAAAAACTTCTCCCCGGCTTTGCCTAAAAATTCCAAAGTTTTAAAAGGATGGATAATGGGCGTTAGTAATTTGGAAACTATCCAAGCCCCGGCAAATAATCCGGCACCCGCCAATACACCACCTCCAATTGCAACTTTACGCAATTTTGGATGCTCTTTCCACCAAGATGTCTTAGCCGGAAAAACCTCTTTTTCCCAATCTTTATCTTTTGGATTTGAATCTTTATCACTCAAAATAATACCGCCATCTATTGCATTTTTTTCATTTATTCTATCTTTGGCTTTTTGCACCAATAACTTTTGCTCATTTTTATTCCTTAAAATAAGCGCCTCCAGTTTTGCGATTTGATTGCCTTTTTCTCTTAAACTCTTTTGCGCTCTCGCGTTAACCTCAAACTGATCGCCATATTCAGTTCTTAACACTCTTTCCATTGCATTTTTAGCATTTATTAAATTTCCCAATCTATGCTCTTGATCATCTATTTCCGAATACAACTCTAACATTCGCCGTTGCTCGTTCGAGTTTAATTGCCCCCAGTGCTCTCGAGTAAATTCTTTGTTCAAAACAGTATTCAGAAAAGATCCTCCTTTATTACCGGCATCCCTAAGATCATCCCCTTCACGCAAACTCTCTCCGCCTATCTCCATTATCTTACCGGCCGCCGCCATCCCGGCTACTGCCATAGCACCCTCGGCAAACGGTGATATACTCTTAGACTCATGTAAAATTTTCTTTCTATCACCCGCCTTATTTAACAAATCATGAAATTTATCAATAAATCTATCAGCCAACTCTTGTGCCTCATCAAATCCATAATCATCTTTATAGCCATCAAGCAATTCATCACCCACCTCGATAACCTTTTTTCGATCCTCCTCGGAAATTTCATCCGCCCCTTCAAACTTCTTCAACAAATCCATTAATTCCTGTTCTTTATCAAGTCTTTCTCTTTCAACTTCCATCGCCGAACGCAAACTCTCCCCTCCAACTTCAGGCACAATTTTGGGCACTGGTGGCGAAGTCTCTTCTTCCATCTCCATCAACTCCCTCAAACTCAAAGCCTCCTCTTCATTATTTAATTTATTTTTATCCTGAGCAGCGTCGAAGTGCTTCATTCTTTCATTTTCTACTAAAACCTCCTCAGCCACTTCACGTAAACTAACTCCTTCTACTTCTTGTTTATTAATATCAGTTTCTCCCGCTAAATATTTTATAAACAAGTTTTTATCCAAAAGCACACTCTTTGGAATTACCGATCCTGAGCTAACCGATTTAACATCATCCAGTGCACCCGGATGCGCCATCTCATAAGCCTGATTCATTTTTACAAAATTATCTAACGATAAATCAGCCCAAGGTAATACTTGTTTTTTAATTTTGAGTTCATATACCTTCTCTCCATTTACCATTTCTTCTATAACCTCTCCGTCTATCAAACCATTTCGTATGGCTTTTTCCCATTCAAATTTTCTTAATAAATCCAGTGTTTTTGATTTAGTTGCCTCCGTTATATTTTCTATCTCTGCAGGAATCTGTTTAACTTCAGCTAACTTGGCGCCTGCCACTCTATGTGTGCCGTCTTTAACGATAAAAATATCTCCCTTAGGACCCGATAGTTTCAACAATTTTATTCTTTCGTAGGGCGCATTATTTATGTGAAAGACTCTATCAACCGCAGAATTATTACCTTTAATCAAACTTTGCGCCACATCTACAATCCGTCCGCTGCGCTTTTCATACTCCGTAGACCAATTTGTAAATGCTGCTGAGACACTACCAATGATATCTTTTGTATCCACCTCTTTAAAACCTTCGGGTACGGCATCACGCCAATTTATAACTTCATGCGTATTTTTTGATTCAATATAAGGTAAATTTTTCAAATCTTCCTTCCTGGATTCCAACTCAGCTCTATCCGTATGTTTCAACTCTTCGGGAATCCCGCTTCTTATATCTCTAACCACCTCAGGCAGAGTCATTCCTGGAGGAACTTCACCAATATCCCTCATTTCCTCCGGAGATAAATAATCCTCACCAATTGTAGTCTTACGATCATCCGGGCCTGGATAAGAAATCTCTTTTAACAATTCCGGTACCTGTTGAGTTTTAGTAATCTCTTCCTCATCACCAACCAACGTCCCGGTTGGCCCGGTTTCCGCGATTTCTGTTTTCCCTTTACCTCCTTCGATCACAGTGGGCACAAAACCGCCGCGCAAAGTTTTTCTGGATTCTGACGCATCGGAAATCGTTTTAGTGACAGGCAAATCATCCCAACCCGCATCAACTTCTCCCGTGTCAACCAATTCCAATTTCGGCTTAACCGGTTCAACCAAAACCTCCGGTTCTTCCTGCTCTTGGGCTGACTCAGCCACCCGAACGTTCAGAGTTTGACGTTCGACATTTGACGTACTCCATTCGCCTTTTGCTACCGCATCACATTTAGCACCCAAACTCTCTACATGATTAAAAAACTGTTCATTTAAATAAGCAATTTTTTCAATAGAATCCTCAAGCTCACCGTCACCACGCTCTTGCATTTTATCTGCGTCTATCCTAACCATCTTCATTTTTTTATCGAGCAAATCTTTAAAAAATCTTTTAAAGATTCCAACACGAACACTCAACTCTTCCATCCTAGACTTGCCGGCATCCAAATTTTCACTTGTAGCACCAACAGTTGCCAAACCTGCCACTAAATCTCTCATTGATTCTTCTATACCCCGAAAACCTTTCTCACCCTCATCATAACTTTCTGATAATTTACGCAAACTCTTAGGAACTATACCACCGCTTGCCATCGCATCTTCCACAATTCTATGCGCACCATTAATTTGCATACCAATCTCTTCCGCATCGTTCGCCAACCTATCGACATGATTTATTAACGCCTCTTTTTCCAAAGATAATTCCTTGTTCAAAGTTTGCTCCGATACTTCAGATAATTGAGTTTCCGCAACCTCAACATTTTCATCCAAAGCCTGCACCGCCTCCGCATTTATTTTTGTAATTTCCGGACTATAGACAGCCGATCCTACCGCTTCAATCTCGGCTTTATCATCATCTACCTTTTCTCTAACCTCAGACTTTGCAACCTCAATACCAGCCTTTTCAAAAGCCTCTCGCATAGAAAACCCCATTCGAGCATCTTTTCTATCTACTATTTCCACTTTTTGAGCACCCTCAAATCTAGCCATAAATTTACTCTATTTTACCACTAATATCGCCAACATAACAGTAAATCTGTTCATAAACACTCTTTGAGTTTGTAAAGTTAAAAGTTTATAAAGTTCGTAAAGTTAATGGAGCTGATTTTGTTTATACCTAATCAGTATTTAGTATTTGGTATGTGGTATTTAGCTGTAAATTAAGGCTAAATCTGCCATATACAAAATACCTCATACCAAATACGGTAATTTTTAGTAACAATCCTGCAAATCAAGGTAATTTTTGGTAGATATTTGTATCTTGGTAAACATTTGGTAGATACTTGTTTAACAATCCTGCTAATCCTGTAAATCCTGTTAATCAAGGTACGCTCTTGACATTTCCCTCTTTTTCTGCTACATTAAGCCATTCAGCATTTTTCAGCTGAAATTTTCAACGGAATTTTTGACAAAAAAAGGAGTCAAAAAAAAATGAACGTACCTTCCATTTCAGGCGTTGCGATCTCAATCTACAACCTCAATAAGGAAGATGAGATTTCAATCGATCCCGACGGTTACCTCGGCACCGTGGACAGTATGGATCTGGTTGATCTTAAAAGCACGCCCCAGCGCTGGCAGTCATTGCTCATCGAGTTGGTGATTGACCCGAACGCACAAATCTGGGGATTCAACGTCACGGAAAACGCAGACGTGGTGCCGGCTCGCGACTGGCGCGCCAAGCCGGCGGATGAGGAAGATCCCGCTCACAATACCCCCGAGGGTTCTCGAATTTACCGGAGACTCGTACCGGTAACCGAGAGCGAACTCATGACCGTAGCCACTACCAAGTACCCCAACAACAACCTTCGATTGTTGGAGTCACTGGGTGATGGTTACTTCCAGCTTTGGAGCGTGGGTATCGCTACTCAATCTGGCGAGTTCTTTCTCGTCGTCGAGAAGATGTACCAACCGTTCCGTTGCTACCGCAGCGGAGAAACGGTCGTTTGCCCCAGCTACATGGGCAGTGACAAACGCCCCGGCTGGGTGCCATTCATCACCCTCTTGAACAGGGTGTTGAAAGGTGAAGATTTCGAAGCACTTCCTCCCATTAAGGAAGTGCGCAACGAAAAATCCTCCACCAAACCCAAGATGAACGGCATCTCCGAGGGCGAAGGCCGCGTCGTTTGGTTCTCGCACGCCCGCCAATACGGGATGCTGATGACCAAACAAGGACCAGCTCGAATTCACTGGCGTGAAATCGACCGCCCCGGTGCCCGGCGCCGTCACTTGAATGACGGCGAAAAGGTGACGTTCGAGGCTCTAAACAAGCCTCACCTCACCAACGCGCGCGACACCGGCTTCAAACTCGAAGCCGTGGGTGTCACGCTCAAGGAAGAAAACAAATAGTAAACGTCCACCCGACGTTTACTGCACTACCTCTAACCCCCGCCCTCGGAAAAGGGCGGTTTTTTTTAACACAGAAACAGCGAATAACCATGACCGCCGTCCGCATTTAACAGTATTATTAACATAAATTTTACTATTTATTTGCTCAACTTATCAGATTCTCCGATTCTCAGATTCTCGATCTTCATTGTTCATGATGGTGACTTGCTTTTTTCTTGATTTAATCTTATCGTTGTAATACTCATTATGCCTGAAAGATTAGCCACACTGGACGATTTAATTAAAGCAGTTAAAGAGATCCGCCCGGATGCGGATATTAGTCTTTTGGAACGAGCTTTTGCTTTTGCCGACAGCGCCCATAAAGGCCAATTGCGCATGAGCGGAGAGCCCTACATTATCCATCCTCTCCACACCGCAATCAACCTCGCAGAGATGCACGTACCCGACAACATGATAGCCGCAGGCCTATTGCATGATGTAGCCGAGGACACGCCAATAACCCTGGATCAAATTCAAGATGAATTTGGCGAGGATATTGCCAGCATGGTAAACGGTATTTGCAAAGTAGGTAAAATCAAATACCGCGGGGTAGAGCGTTATATCGAAAATCTGCGCAAAATGTTTATGGCCATGGCCAGCGATGTACGCGTTATCATTATCAAATTCGCCGACCGTTTACATAATTTGGAAACTTTGGATTGCATCCCGCAAAAAAAAGCCTACCGCATCGCTCTCGAGAGCCTCGAAATATACGCTCCAATAGCCAATAGGCTGGGCATGGGTGATATCAAAGGCAAACTGGAAGATGCGGCTTTTCGTTATGTTATGCCCAAAGAACACGCTTGGGCTAAAGAACTCGCCGGTGAATCCATGCAGTTAAAGTTGCCACAAATCGAAAAAGTTATCGAGCAAACCAAAGAGGAGCTGGATCAAACCGATATCCCTTATGTTACTGTTCATGGCCGGCAAAAACATCTCTATTCGCTCTATCGCAAACTATTAAAATATAATCGCGACATTACAAAAATTTACGATCTTACGGCTGTACGCTGTGTTATGCCCACGCCCGCCGATTGCTATGCGGCTCTTGGTGTAATTCACTCACGCTGGACACCCCTTAAGGGCCGTATCAAAGATTACATCTCCCAACCCAAACCCAATGGCTACCAATCATTGCACACCACGGTTTTTTACGATCGCAGTGCCATTGTTGAGTTTCAATTCCGCACCAAACAAATGCACGAAGCCGCGGAATTCGGTATTGCCGCGCACTGGGCTTACGACGAGCACAAAATGATTCAAATTGGCCAAGAGCGTATTAAAGAAATGATCGATGAAGACCAGCTCGATTGGATGAACCAAGTTGCCAATGTACAAGCCGAAATAAGCAACCCTAAATCTTTCCTGGAATCATTAGAGGAGATGAAATTGGATGCTTTTAACGACCACATTTTTGTTTACACACCCAAAGGCGATGTTATCGATTTACCCGAAGACAGCACACCTATAGATTTTGCCTACAAAATCCACACCGATGTTGGCAACACCTGCGTAGCCGCCAAAGTAAACGACGCGATTCATCCGCTCGATCAACCGCTAAAAAGCGGCGATATCGTAGAAATCCGTACAGATAAATCCCGCAAATCCCCCAACCCCGATTGGCTCAAATTCGCCAAAACCCGCCACGCCCGCTCCAAAATCCGCCAATACGCACGCATGGGTATCGCCGGCTGGTTAAAAGACATAATTCCGGGCTCAATTAAGAAAAAATAAAAATTCATTATCAGAACCACGATTCGTCGCCTTCAACGCGATTCGCTTGATTAAACGATTATCGTGATTATAATTTTATTCTTAACCAAGGTAGTATTTGATCTCTTGTGCTAATAATTTAAAATATTAAAAACTGCCATTTGGTAATATTTTGAAATATCAAAGAAAAAATCAGCGTATAATCCAGTATTATAGAACATGCGATAATTAGCTAAAAATCACCACTCGTTATCTAGAGAAATGAATAATTTTTGATATTAACCTTATGAACAAATCAATAAGAATTATATTATATATATTACTCTTGGTTGTTTTCATATCGGGAATGACCTATTTTTACCAATATCTAACAGGCTTAGAGTTCCAACCGCACCCCGAAAACCCAAATATCCCCTCCCGTACCTCTACAAATAACGGCAATGACACGCAATCGGGCAAACAAGCGCCACAACAGGAAACTGTCGCCGAAAACTTACGCGTACCTTGGGAAATTGTATTTTTGCCTAATGGAAATATATTAGTTACGGAAAGACCGGGAGCGATTGTGCAAATCAGCAACGATTTAACCAAACGCTACGAAATAGCCAATGTGGAACACATCGGAGAAGGCGGATTATTAGGCATGGCCTTGCATCCGGATTTTGATAATAACCAATGGATTTACATATACAAAACAACACTAGAAAATGGGCGTCTGCGCAATCAAGTCGAGCGTTATATCTTTAAAGATGGATTCACGGACAGATTTTTAATTCTGGATGATATTCCGGCGGATGCAAACCACAATGGCGGCCGAATTGAGTTTGGGCCTGATGGTAAACTCTATGTCACAACCGGTGACGCAGGCAATGGCGATCTGGCGCAAAATACGTCTTCTTTGGCAGGAAAAATCTTAAGAATCAACGATGATGGCAGTATTCCGAATGATAATCCGTTTAGTAATGAAGTATGGAGTTATGGCCATCGCAATCCGCAAGGCTTGGCATGGGACGGTAACGGGCGCCTTTGGGCAACGGAACATGGTCGATCCGGGTTCGCTTCGGGATACGATGAATTAAATTTGATCGAAAGAGGCAATAATTATGGTTGGCCGATCATCCAGGGTAATGAAACCCGGCAAGGAATGACAACGCCGGTTCAGCACTCAGGTGCAAGCAATACTTGGGCACCGGCCGGGTTAACCTATCACGATAATCGTTTATACTTTGGAGGGCTAAGAGGCACGTCCATCTACGTTGCTCATTTAAACGAGCAAGGTGGACTTATTACAATAGCCCAACATCCCAAACATGATATAGGCAGAATTAGAGCTGTTAAGCACGGTCCGGACGGGTATATTTATTTAACAACCTCGAACACCGATGGGCGCGGAGAACCTAAACAAAATGATGATAAGATTTTTAAGTACGCGCTGGAAAATTTTATAGCCGCTGATAGTTATTGAAACCATTATGCAAAATCAAGAAGAATTGCAGATAATTTTCAACAGATTAAAAAAGTTGCTAAAAAAATACGAAGGCCCTCTCGAGCCCATGTTTGATGTTAAAAATAAATATAATTTATGGTCTTGCAAAGATTTGGAAATAAACGGTAAGAAACGCGATAAGATATCATTCGCAACTCTAATAATTCAGAGCAACTACGTGTGCTTTTATTTCATGCCAATTTATACCGATTCTAATTTAAAAGATTTAATCGACGATAATTTAGTAAAATTACTTAAAGGCAAATCCTGCTTTCATATACAAACTTTAAACGATAACTTAGAAAAACAAATCGCCAAAGCTCTCAATGCCGGTTTTAAGATTTATAAGAAAAAAGGATGGATTTAACCATCCGGATTATATATTATGCATTGCGCATCATAAATTAAGTATATAAATGCCGTAAGGCTACATTCATTTTTAATTCTTAATTCATTATTCTTAATTTGGAGTATTTAGTTCTTCTGTATTCTATCCAAAATCCTCTGTAAACCTTCATCGCTGCCAAACTCAATTTTAATTTCCCCGCTACCCTCGGGCTTGCGTTTTACGGTTACCCTACCGCCAAAATAAGCACGAAGTTTTGCCTCCAACTCAAGTAAGTTTGGATCTACAATTTTTGGCCTTTTATTGGCTGCCGGTATTTTTGACTCTGCTTGGCGCACGGTAAACTTACCGCTTTCCATTTGTTGAAAAACTTTCATTCTCTCTTCCCTGTCCGGAATCCCCAAAAGAGTACGCGCATTTGATTGCGAAATTTTACCAAACGATAACGCGTCTTGGATATCTTGTTCCAAATCCAATAAACGAATTATATTGGCAACCTGTGAGCGGCTTTTACCCACTTTTTTGCTAACCTCCTCCTGGGTTAAACCAAACTCATCTTTAAGCTGAGAGTACGCTTTGGCCTCTTCGATGGCATTAAGATCTCTACGCTGAACATTTTCGATAATCGCAAGCTCCAACTTTTCTTGTTCATCCGCAACTCTAACAATCGCCGGTACGGTATCCAACCCCGCGAGCTTAGATGCGCGCAAACGGCGCTCTCCGGCTATTAGCTCATAATCATCTTCTTCTCTCTTACGAACAATAAGCGGTTGCAAAACTCCATGTTCTTTGATTGATGCCACCAATTCTTCCAATCCATCATGATCAAAAAGCAAACGAGGCTGTTTTGAATTGGGCACTATCTGTTCGATAGGAAGTTGATAAACACGTTGCCCATCATCTAAAACTTTTGCTTCGGGTTCAGGTAAAAGAACCTCTTTTACCTGAGGAGGCAAAATATCATCACGAATCGCTTGCTGTGTTGTGGTTTCATTTTGTTTTTGAGGAATGAGCGCGCCCAAACCGCGGCCCAAACCTGATTGTCTTTTCATGATCATAATGATGGTGTGGGAGTTGGAGTTGGGGCCGGAGTCACAAAAGCCTCGGTTCCCAAAACCTCTCTAGCTAAACGCTCATAAGCTTTTGCGCCAGGGTTATTGGCATCAAAAGCGGCAATAGATCTGCCAAATGATGGCGCCTCAGCCAACCTTACGCTTCTGGGAATTACAGATCTAAAGATATTATTTGGAAAATATTTATAAAGCTCTTGTAAAACATCGTTTGAAAGCTTGGTTCGTTTATCGTACATGGTAAGCACCGCACCCAATATTTTAATATCCGGGCGAATACGATCTTTTACCAACTGCAGAGTCTGCAACAAATCCGCCAAACCTTCGAGTGCAAAATACTCCGCCTGAACGGGTATCAAAATTTCATCTGATGCCACTATTCCGTTTAAAGTTATATACCCCAAAGTCGGTGGGCAATCTATTAAAATATAATCGTAATCATTTCTGACCTCTCGAAGCGCGTCGTGCAACTTAAACTCTTTCTCATCCATATGGGGCAACTCTGCATTTAAACCCGCCAGAGATGCCGTTGCCGGTGCAACACGCAAAGTCTCGTGCATTGTTGGTTGAATTATGTCGCGCATGGAAACATTATTCAGCATTGCGTCATAAACACTGCGTTCTATCGCGCCAACATCAACACCAATACCGGATGTTGCGTTTGTTTGCGGATCCAAATCCACAATTAAAACAAACTTGCCTTGGTCCGCTAAATAAGCCCCAAGATTCACCGCAGTGGTAGTTTTGCCAACACCGCCTTTCTGATTAACTATACCAATAATTCGAGCCATATAATTGCAACTATTTTACGCAAAATGGTGCAATAAAACAAGGGGCGTAATTAAGCCCTTTTTTACATCATTTGGGCATAATTTTTTACAGTCATTCAACACAAATTCACATCAGAGTAGCCATATGGCAATTTATCACTGCACAGAGCACGTAAAAAGCCGCCTATTTATCTAAGCGGCTTTTGGAGTGGCAGTGCCACGTTAAGCCGGTACTCAAGATACTTAGCCCCGTAAATCTGATATCCATCAGATCCACGTTCATTCATAATCACGGCAGCGTCGCGTGGTGACGAAGTCACTTTACGC
>JARGGJ010000025.1 GCA_029210915.1 Patescibacteria group bacterium | reverse complement strand
TAGTTATTTTTATTTTTAATAAAAATTATTTAGTAAATTTTTTTTTTATTTTTATAAAAAAAGATTGTTAAACGATTTATTTTTTTTTATTTAAAAAAATGTTCAGACATGTATATAAGTATGTTATAATATACATGCAGTCGAAATCAGTTAACTGACATCGACTTCCAACTCACGTTGGAATAATCTAAAAAGAAAGAGAGGTGATATTCATGCCAACGAAGAAAAAAGCCACAAAGAAAAAGGTAGCTAAGAAACCAGCTAAGAAAAAGGTAGCTAAGAAGGCAGCTCCTAAGAAAAAGGTGGCTAAAAAGCCAGCTAAGAAAAAGGTAGCTAAGAAAAAAGCCGCTCCTAAGAAAAAGGCTGCACCTAAAAAGAAGAAAGCTGTAAAACGCAAGAAGAAGTAAATAATCTTCTTCCTATAGGAGGAACTCCGCTCTCTAGTTAGGGCGGAGTTTTTAGTTTAAAAACTTTCGAAACCATTACAATTACGTTTATAACGTTCATAACGTTTATAACGAGTTATGATGTTTACCTAGTTATCTACTGAACTCGTTAAAAACGTTACAAACGTTATGAACGAACTAAACAGTTTACTCAAATCACCACTGAACTCGTTACGAACGTTATAAACGTTATGAACATTACAATCGTAACAATCAAAACAACCCAACCTGCTTCGAACGATCTTCATCAGCATAAACATGGATTTCCCCGTAAATACCATCGTAACCCGGCCTTACACAGACATTGCCGGTTCGCATTCTTAGTATCCCTGTAGCGATTTCGGGAGATGTTAATTCCAACAATTCCTTTTCCGCCATATCCAATAAAATAGCAAACTCACCAGCCAAACTAACCATTCTCTCATATTCCAATATAACCGCTTTGGCTTGCGGACGCTTGCCAAATGAATCGGCTATCAATTCTTTTAGAGGTACAACGTGTCTAAACGGTACAGCCGATATCGGCTTTGTGGGATTTGGATCTCTATCTGCCAGATCAGATACACGTGAAAGTACACCAATCGTCAATAATTTTCCGCATTTCGGGCATCTTCCTGCTAACTTTTTAGACTTTTCCGGCTCACACCAAAATTTGCAACCGGCACATCCATCGGCATGATACTTCCCCTCTTCCGGAAAAAACTCTATTGTCTCTAAAAATTTTGATAAATCATGTTCTATCAGTATACGGCGGAATTCATCGTAAGATGGTTTCTCCATTTCAAAAACATTTGCCTCACGTCCCAAATTATTACAAGAATGCGCGTCTGAATTGCTAATTAAAAAAACATTATCCAATGCACTTATCCTCCAGTTCATAACCGGGTCCGAAGATAACCCTGTTTCTATTGCATAAATATACTTTGAATAATCGCCAAAGCACTCCTCTATAGAATCAAAACCTGATTTGGAACCAAAAATTGCAAACCAAGGTGTCCAAGCATGTGCCGGCACTAACAAAATCCTCTCATCAATCTCTAATAACATCTTTAAAAGATCTTCCGAATCCATACCTAATATTGGCCTCCCATCACTTCTTAAGTTACGCCCTCTCTCATTCAACGCGGTGATTGTTTTATCTACCGCCTCTAAATCCGGAAAATACAAAACGTGATGCAATCTTCTAACTTTATCATGTCTTTTATAAATACAAGCTACTTCCGTCGAAAGTATAAAAGCGGTTTTTGATGATCCATCTTTCAGATAATATGCTCCATCACGAAGTTCTAAGAGTTCACCGATCTCTTTCCTCCATTCCGGATGAAGTGCATCCGCCGTTCCAACCATATTAATCCCCTTTAGTTCGCATGCTTTCGCGATATTCGAGATGGTTAGATCTTTAGAGCAAGACCTGGAAAATCTTGAATGTAGATGTAAGTCGGCAATAATTCTCATGCGGTTTAGCTTATCCTATCCGCAAAGTGCAGACAATATCATGTAAAATTTGTTATAATATAAAAAATCAGTTCCAGTGGTTACCCTTGTTCCTTGCACCGCCATGCCGGAAGCAAAGGTAGCCGCTAAAACTGATTTATTTTTTTGAGTCCGTTCCAATGGCCGCCCCTGTCCCTTGCACCGCCATGCCAGGTACAGAGGCTGCCTCTAAAACCGACCCATATCTATCCAAATTTACTCTACAGACACCTCTGGAGCCTCTATAACCGGCTCAGGCACAGGCTCAGGCACAGGCTCAAGTATAACTTCCGGCTCCGGCTCCACTTCCGATTCTGTAAAAGTCTCAACATCTTCCGGAACTATTTCAGCCGGTTCATCAACCTGAACAGGCGACTCTTCGATCGGTTGATCTGAAACCTCATCCGGCAAAACTACTTCTTCAACAATAATTTGATCTTCACCCGGCTCTACTATCTCCACTGTTCCACCATCTTCTTGCGTTGGCTCAATAACAACCTCCTCGACAACCACTTCGGTTGTTGTAGGTGTTGCAATTACAGCTGTTGAAGTTGATATTTCACTTGGCATAACGCCTACCGCTATCCAATTAAACTTCATGGTTCGTCCGCAATTGGTTGGATCCATGCAAGCTCCTTCATCTACTTCGATTCTAAATCCATTAACCGTCTTTTTAGCAATCCTAAACTTACCAAGCCATGGATTAAAAAATTCTTGCGCATCAGATTCCGGAGTTACCACAACAACCGGAACATTCTCAAACGGTGTAGCAAACTGAATCTCTACATAATTATCACCTGCGGGAAGATCCACCACACCGGCTGTTTCGTTCGAAACGATAACATGGCCTAATAATTTGGAATCTCCTCCCACAGTCAAATCCCCGGCAATTAACACAGCCGTTCTAACTATTAAGACATCCAGTTGCGCTGAAGAAACTTCATTTAACGAGGATCCATCCGCAATTTGCGGGTTTACCATTCCTCCCGCGATTTGTTCGATGGCATAAGCATCTCCGTCAAAAGCTTGCTGAACTATTTGTGTGGTTGTAGTTTCGCCCAAGAATCCCGCAATCTGCCCAAGTGCTGTCTCTTGGTTGCCAAAATAATATCCCGGTTGCACAACCATTATCACTTTTCCGGTTGTTATAATCGCATCTGTGCTTGTTACCGCGGTGCTAGAAGCGGATAAAGCCTCCATTGCATGTCCAATAATCATCCCCGGCTTAGTGGCTTTCATTGCGTATCCTTCTAAATTTGCCGATGTTAACGGATCCCCAACCTCGATATCTCCGTTTTCCAAGCTTACATTTACAGGTACACGGCCAACTAAAGCGATCGCCCTGGAATCTATACCTTTTTCTTTACCCGAGAGTAAAAAGCCCGGCTTAGTGGAAACAACGCCCAGCAAACTTTTTTCATAACTCTTTTCACTCTTTTTAACATAACCGGCATTTTGAGCATCCAAAACTACGACATCACCCGAAGCTATACTTGTGTCCAAAGTTGGATACATTTCCGCCAAATCGTACGCGCCGGCCTCTGTTATTATTCCATGTGAAAATTTAAATACTCCGGTTTGCGCATCATAACTCGTTCCCACTCCTTGATAATTCAACGACTCACTCGAAAACCACATCGATCCTGTCGAAGAACCGGCCTCCATCTTTAATGCGTAAGATGATTCCCGCGCTTTTTGATAATAATATACTTGGCCATCGCCCGTAGAATTACCACGACCGGAATACAAGACGCCATTTAGTACAGCAAAAGAGTAAACCGCCTCAAGTCCCGATACATTATGGCTGATTTTATAATTGGAACCTGTAAATTCAATAACATTGCCATTACTCGTAGATCCTTCTTGGCCAATATATAAGGATCCGTCATAGCTCATCATTGCGGTAATTTTTTGAACTTGTGACGGGTTATCAATTACAGTTGTCCAATCACCCGCATTATCACACAATAAATCATCTCCTGCCGCTTGGTGCTCGCATCTATCTACATCACCATCACCATTACTTAAACCTCTTCCCAAATATAAGTAGCCATTATAAACCGCCGCTGAATACGCGCTCTCGTAAGCTGCTGTGGTATTATCAAACGGCCTGACCCAATCCGAACTGCTGTCGCAAGTATTTACATTCCCGGCAAGGCTTGGCGTACAATAAAACGTATCACTATCATCCGTAGAATTGCCAACAAAAGCATATAAAGTGTTTAAATGCACAACCATGCTATTAACTTCTTCATAGTTAATCGGAAGTGTATTATTTGTCCAATCTGCAACATTGTCACAAGCGGTTGTATCTCCTCCTCCTGCGGGATTACAAATTGCCACAGAAGCGCTTCCCGATACACCCGTATCATTTGCAGCATATAAATATCCGTTATATTCAATCAATTGTGTAATACGATCCGGGCCGGCCGGGAAATTAGCACTGCTCCAATCACCCGCGTCGCAAGTATCAGCTCCGCCTGTTGTTGCCGGATTACAAACCATTACATCTCCCAAACCTCCTCCATCACCAAAACCGGCATACAATCTGCCCTTATAAACAATCATGCTTAAAACTTGCGAGTAAGTGGCATTACCATAAGACGCGCTCCAATCCGCTGAATTATCACACAAGGTAGCACTGCCGCCGCCTGCAGGATTACAAATCTGAATATCACCATCACCTGCGCTATCACCTTGTCCGGCATAAAGATAACCATTATAAGTTACCAAAGACCTAACTGCCTCAATTCCGGTTGCCGGTATATTGGCCGTAGACCAAGCAACTTCGGTTTTGGAAGGCGCCGGTGTAACTGTAACATTACCTCGTGCTTTGGTTTCACCATTAATATCAAGCTTGGATTCCGGATCCGCAATACCAACTCCAACATTACCGCTATACGCAATCGTCAATCTTTCCGTATTAGCCGTATAAAATCTCCAATTCTGACCGGAATAAGGTGTAAAACGCACATTATCAACCCATCCCGCATCTGATCCCTCGGAGATACTGTAATCTTTTTCATAAGCCCATCGTAAGGTATGTGAACCTGCTGAAATTGGAATACTAACCGTAACAAAATTGGTTTCACCGGAAATTCTAGAATTATATCCGCCGCCCACCTCGGAACAATTGGCTGAATTATCCAAGCAGAACATTAAAAAATCATATGTCGCCTCGGAACTTACGCGCCAATCAAATTCCAACACACCATTACCGCTAAATACATAAGTTGTTTCTAACCAAGAAATTTGATTATCAATAATATCACCATTGGTTACCGAGTAAGTCCCCTCGGTCGAGGTCGAGGCGTCCTGCAACCAATTTGCATTGCCTCCTGTTGTCCAGCCAGCCGGTGGAAATGAACCCTCAAAACCGGTAATGGAATCCGGTGCCGCAACCGCATCGGCAAATTGAAATAGATAATCTCCGCCATCTTGTTTATACAGACTGGATTTACCATAAACAGTACTGGTGGCGCCAACGCGCAAATCCGTACCCGCATAAATACTGCCCGCTATGCCAACTTTATCCGCAAAAAAAGCATCATTGCCACTCATGGCAAATGTATTATCCAAACCGGATACATAGCTTGAAGCGGCAAACAATAAATTACCCGCATTATCCATGCGCATTTTTTCCGCACCATTGTTGCTGATCGCAAAATCATTATTGGCCAATTCAGTTAGACTCCACGGAGTGGAAGTTCCAACGAATACCGAATTTCCAAAAATCTCCTTCCATCTGTTTGTATTTGATCCCAAGCTATACAAATCCGTAGTTCCCGGCAATAAAGAACCTGTAGATGTACCTCCTGCAAATTGAATAGTGTTCGCTGTAACATTTCCCTGGGTTGTAACTTGATCCAAAGTCGGCACGCTTGTTGTTACCGCTCGCCCGTTTATATACATCGCTGAAGTTGAAACGTATCCTGTAGCCAAAATATTGGTCGAGGTTACGTAATTAACCGTTAATCCCTGCCAGCGATGAGTGGCATCACCTAAATAATATGCATCCGTCGTCATCGGCATCAAATTGGAATTGATATATCCCAAGACGGCCAAATTTGTACCCGTTGCATTAATAAAGAGAGCTGATGTTGAACTTACATTTCCATCGATCCAAACATCGGATTGGAATCTAAAATCCGCTGTTGATGTGCCTCCGGCAAATTGCAATGCATGAGTTGTTGTGTTCCCCGCATTAGTAACAGTTTGCAAATTCGATGCCGCGCTCGATGGGCAATTGGTTCCGTCGGATAAACAAACACCAACTCCATTAATAGTTGTATTCAAAGAAAGTTTTGTCGCACCCGACACGCTAACATTTGTTCCCGTTGCACTCCCCCAAAACAATTCCGAAGTGGTTGCCGATGATAAAGTCAACAATCCCGTGAATCTTCCATCCCCGTCAACATCCAAAGTATGCGCTGGTGTGGTTGTACCAATTCCAACATAGTGATCGGAAGTGATTCGCATCACCTCGTTAGCCGCCGTTGTACCGCCTGCGGCAAATTTAATGATAGAGGATGATGTTGCCGCTACAATCAATAAATCATTGGAATTACCCATGAAATAACTGTCGAGCGGATTTGCGATAGAAAAGAAAGCATTATTAAATCCCGAATTGGCAACACCCATTGTTGTATTAAAAGTATTACCCGGTGTAGCCACATCAGCAGATGCTGTAAAGTTTGCGCTCGCAAAATCACCTGTATTGGTATTGCGTGCATTAACAACCAAATAATTGTTAAAATCTCCGCCAAATTGGGCAAGTGAAGCGCCAAGCACAGGAAAGTTTCCACTGCCGACTTTTAAAGTTTCTATAATCAAATTTGTAGCCGTAGCATTCTCCATAACCGTATTAGCCAATACAGCGTCGCCCGAGATTAAACCCGTACTCGAAACGATACCCGAAAGAATAAGGCTGGATCCTGTTGCATCTGTAAAATCAATAGTCTGTCCTGCCAAATGTCCATCTATAGTCAAACCTTGTTGGAACCAAAAGTCTGCAGTTGATGTGCCTCCGGCAAATTCTATCCAATGTGTAGTGGTGTTTCCCGTATTTGTTACTGTTTGCAAATCCGGCGAAGTTCCGGATGGGCAATTTGTTCCATCCAACAAACAAACGCTCTGCCCGCCAATTGTGGTGCTGGCGGATAATGTGGCAATTCCGGAAACAGATAAATTTGTTCCCGTTGCACTCCCCCAAAACAATTCCGAAGTGGTTGCCGATGACAAGGTAAGTAGTCCTGTAAATTGACCATCCCCGTCAACATCCAAAGTATGCGATGGTGTGGTTGTTCCGATTCCCACGTAATGATCTGACGTGATTCGCATCACCTCGTTAACCGCCGCTGTACCGCCCGCCGCAAATTTAATTACAGAAGATGATGTAGCCGACACGATTATCAAATCATTGGAATTACCCATAAAATAACTGTCGAGTGGATTTGCAATGGAAAAGAAAACGTTATTAAAACCAGAGTTGGCAACACCCATGGTTGTGTTGTAATTATTACCCGGTGTAGCCACATCAGCAGATGCTGTAAAGTTAGAACTCGCAAAATCACCTGTATTGGTATTGCGTGCGTTAACAACCAAATAATTGTTAAAATCTCCGCCAAATTGGGCAAGTGAAGCACCAAGCACAGGAAAGTTTCCACTGCCGACTTTTAAAGTTTCAACATTTAAATTGGTAGCGGTTGCATTTGCCATTGTGGTATTGGCCAAAACCGCATCACCCGAGATTAACGAAGTACTGGATACCAAACCCGATAATAATAAATTTGTACCCGAAGCATTAACAAATTCAATATCCTGAAAATCACCGTAACCATCAACGGTAAGCCCGGCTTGCAACCATATAGCTGCGGTTGATGTGCCTCCGGCAAATTCTATCCAATTAGTTGTGGAATTGCCGGTGTTGGTAACAGTCTGGAAATCCGGCGAAGTGGTGCTTGGGCAGTTTGTTCCATCCAACAAACAAACGCTCTGCCCGCCGATTGTGGTGTTGGCGGACAATGTGGCAATTCCGGAAACAGATAAATTTGTTCCCGTTGCGCTCCCCCAAAACAATTCCGAAGTGGTTGCTGATGAAAGGGTTAGCAATCCTGTAAATTGACCGTCCCCATCAACATCCAAAGTATGCGCTGGAGTAGTTGTTCCGATTCCCACGTAATGATCTGAAGTGATTCGCATCACCTCATCGGTTGCCTCGGTACCTCCGGTATGAAATTTAATTACAGAACTAGATGTTGCTGTACCTATTGTTAAATCTGCCGAATAAGAATATAAATACGCATCCAATGGCCCGGTAATTGAAAAATCCGGATTGCTGTAATTTGAGCTGTTAATGCCCAAATCAACATAATAACTCTCATCATCTCCAATATCTGCTGTAACGATATAATCCGCTGAAGCATTGGTGCCGGAAGAGTGATTCTGTAAATTAACTTGTAAATAAGAATCCACCGTACCGCCAAATTGCGCTACAGAATCGCCAACTATGGGGAATTCGCCAATACCCACACGCAAAGTTTCATCTACAACCATATTATGCGCTGTGGCATGCCCCAATTCTGATTCCAAAACATATATATACGTAGATGAAACTTGACCGTACGTTACCAAATTACCTCCCGTTGCATTCCCAAAAGTTAAGTTCTCAATATTCGTATTTTCCATTACTACCACATTAGTAAAAGTTGCACTGGTCGCAATTAAATTATCAAATGTCGCGATTGTTCCCGTAATATTATCTATATTTGCATATGTACCGGTTGCATTTACCCAAGTTAAATCGGTTACTCCAAAAACTCCGGCCGTTAAATTGGTAAAATTAGCATTTGTCGCAAATAAATTTGTGGATGTTGCGCTATCTGCGGTTAACGTGGTAAGCAATGTTGTTCCGCTAACATACAAGCTCCCACTCAAGTTCAAATTCGTTAAATAACCTGCACCCGCATTTGTAATCCTGGTAGTGCTTGCCAACATTAAATTACCATCAACAATATCCAAACTCGCTGAACCGGCAAAAGTATTATTTATGGTGATTTTTTTATTATTTATATCGTTCACTTCCAATCCAAAAGTGCCGCCGTTGTTCGCGCTAAATAACAAATTTGCATCCGCATCAAACCCGGTTGCGGTTAAATGATAATATTCATCCGCTGTTCCACCCTGTAAACCCGATAATTCATTGTGGTTTATAATACTCAATCCTCCACTGCTAACTCCATCCCTATCAATTATAACCGGGCGTAAATCTCTTATCGCTTCAACAGTATCTTGCCCTTGTTTAAATATGATTGCTCCAATCAAAAACGCGTGTTCGCTATCTAAAAATTCATCAGGCAAATCCGCCGGAGGTTGCGCTACCTGAGCGTTAGACAAATCCGAGTACGCATTTTGTCCGTATAACAAGCTAACCGTTCCGTGCTCATGAATGTAAACCCAATGTACACCATATTCATCTCCACCAAGCGCTTGCAAAGTACCGCTGTTATCATCGTAATATAGATTATTCCATTGCTGTTGCCCTCCCTGATGGATATATCCTCCCAAACCATCTCGTCGATAAATATCAAAAGTATCTGCAACTGATGAATCAAAAGCCGGAATAGTTCTTTCATATGCCGAATACCAATTCGTACATTGGCTCACGGCAATATTTCTTGTTCCAACACCGGATATTTCACATCCACTTGTGACAGTTTGTCCGATTCCGTTTTCTAGAAAATCAACAATACGATTAATTGGCCTGGTTTCAACCGATCTTTCATCATGAATATGCAAAGTGCCATCTCCTTCATTAAAAACTTTTGCGATTTTAAAATATGTCCAATCATCAGTGTAATCGGTTGTAGTGGCAACTATGATGGGATTACCTGCATTATAATGAAGATAAATATTAAGCCATTCAAAGAAGGGCACATCGATACCCGTGGAAGTTGCCCAAGTCGTATGATATACAGTTGCTCCCGGGTTTGTTGGATCTGAAGCAATCAAACCTTCTCCGGCCGTTACCATAACCGTACCACTGGCTGTTTGTATTGTTTCTCCGCCAAAAGCCCTACCATTAGTCATCAACATGTTCAAGTAAGATTGCAAATCCAAACTATTCGTCATATTGATGCTTGCAATAGATATTTGTGATGCCGACAACCTACCCGTGACAGATCCAAATGTATCCAAGCTCAACACAACATTGGAATTACCAAGCACACCCGAATTAATCGAGGTTGCGCTAACATTACCAAGTTCACCTATCGTCAAACTATCCGAAGCCATCGCATCAGTCACACTGTCGTTTGGCAACAACAAGGTACTTGTGACGGTTAAATTTCCCAAAACCGTATTTGTACCGGTGGAATTGGTCCATACCAATTCCGACAAATCCAATTGATTTCCAACTGATAAATTGGTTACCGATAAAGATTCGGCATCCACTGAACCAAATACTGCATTTGTGGAACTGACAGTTCCCACGGCGGTAATATTTCTCCATGCCATGGTACCCGAACCTAAATCAAATAAATTATTTTGTGCCGGTCCAATAGTTCCGTTTACTTCCAGTGTAAAAAACTGTGGAGTTGATGTGCCGATACCAACTTTACCGTTTTCCGTTATCGCAAAAAAGTTACCATTTGTAACTTCAGACAATAAAAATGTATTGTTTGCATCAGTTTCCAAATCCCATGAATCTGTTCCAATCCTTACTTTCCTAACAAATAATTCATCCCATCTCATACCCGGTCTACCCAAATCATACGTAAGATGCGCCCCTGGCATTAAATCTCCTGTTGATGTGCCTCCGGCAAATAATATCGGGTTTGTAGTTGAATTTCCGTTATCCGTAACATTTTGTAAAGTTAAGTTATTGGCAGTTGATGATACCAGGCCGATTGTTGTATCCAGATCTTTAAGTGTAGCTTGCACGGTTGTAGCATTGGAAAATATAAATTCATCGTAAACTCCCACCAAATAAGCACCGCTGGTTAACTGCGACGTTCCCGTCGCATCCAATCTTATTCCTTGTACCGATAAAAAATCCGCTACAGAAAGAGATCCAGTTGTTGTGGTATTGCCCTGCCTGTTGATTGTAAAGACATCAGATGTCCCATTCGACAAGCGCAGCAAATAATCGTATTGGTTCGATGTACCCAGCGACTCAATTAGAAGCGCCGTTCTGGTTGCAACAGCTGAATCAGTGGAATTTTGCGATAGTTTAAACAATTCTCCGCCTGCGGATGATATTGTGCTGGATGCCTTTTGACCCTGCAGAGCCCCGGCATTAAAAGCATATGGAACAGCAGACAAGCGTTTCCTGGGTTGCATCTCACTATCTGCCCCAATCGTGATGCCTAAATATACATTATCATTATTAAAGATTGTTTCCGGTATTGCTACGTGCCCCAAAGTTGCATCTCCCAGCAAAACGCTAAACAGACCGTCTACCACTGCCACACTTACCGATGCCGGAGTACCGCCCGGTAAACCGTTAGTTGTGCTGGCAGACCATAACTGAGTGCCACCTAATGCGGAATCGTAAAGGGTAAACTTTATCGAAAAATCACCATCATTCACCAAAGTGCCGGTTGCGTACATCAATTTGCCCTGGTAGTTGATAGATTTGTTGATTCCATTTGCAGCATTTGCTTTTGATACCGCCATACCAAAAGCAAGAGCCGCAGATAAAATCAAAACAAAAAAACCAAAAGCAAGAGCATTGGTTATGAATTGTTTTGTTATATTTATTTGTTTTAGTTTTTCGACCATTTTTTTTGTTTTACTTTTCCTTTCTAAAAAACCGCACACAAGACAAAAGCCATGTGTGCGGTTAAAAAGTGGAGTTTAAATTTAAAAACTTCACGTGAATGTTAACTTTTGCAAAATGGCGGTTTTGCTCTTATGTTTATTTTTTTGTGTTTTTGTAGAAAGTTCGAAGTTACTTATATTCTTACACATATATACCTTTATTATTACCTCTGCAATAAATAACTAAGTTTAGGTAAAATTTCATAATTTTGACTATAACAAAAAACAATTTGCATGTGGACAATATGTTAAGTCAAAGTAATCGCAACAAATAACAAATAGATTTATAAAAAACAAAAGCTGTGGTTATACACAGCTTAAAATATCTCTTTTTGTTAATTTTTACTCAAAATCTTCTCCAACAATAATTGTAAAATCACCCTTTAAGGCAGTTTCGTTTTCTAACGACGTAACAACCTCTGCCCCGGTTGCGTCTTTTAAAGCCTTGAGAGTAGCCGGCATTTCCTCATCTGTTAACTTTACAATAACTGTATCTGTGTAAGTTTTTACACCCGCATCACCAATTGAGGCTACCGGAAGCTCCAAACCAACCAATTTTGTCTTCATTCTGCCTGCCAAACCGGCTGTTCTGGTACCATTTAAGACATTAATTACCGGATTTTCTTCTTCAACCGTTGTTGCAGTGGTTGTAGCAGTATTCGATTCTGCGCTGTTTACATTTTCACCCGAAGGCAACTGTTGTTGATCGATTAACATAACAGAGATTAATTTATCTTTGGTTACGCTATACAAAACAGCTTTATCAGACCAAACAAGCAACCTATCACCTTTTTCCGCGTCTTTATAAAAAACCGGCTGAGTTGACTTAAGAACCTCGGGGTCTTGAACTGTTGCAATTGTAGGAACTTCATTTTGATTTATCTCTATAAGTTGAGAAACACGAGCTATAAGATTGTCTAAATCATTTTTTGCTTCCTGTTCCTGATTCTGTTGTACAGTTTGCTCTTGTATCTGTTCTTGCTCACCATTCTTACCTAAAAAATTCTTAGCCAAAAGAACCAACGCAACTATTACAATTATAACAATAATTGTAATTAAAAAGATTGGTTTATTGGTAGATGAATTTAATTCATCTTTAAAATCATCTTCTTTATTTTTAGATGAAGCCCTTGTGCTCTTGGGCGTTTTCTTTGATTTAATCATATTTAAGAAAATTATAGCACAACTGTAATAAAAATTTAGGTGTGTACAAATAAAAACGGCCATGAGGGAGCCGTTTTTACACTGTGTTGAATTTATTTCTTTTATTTTTTCACCACAACTTAATTATATAACATAACAATAATAATAAAAATTTGGCTAAATGTATGTATTATTTGTTACTTTGAGTTATCTAATAACTTGTGGATAAGAAAAATATGTATTTTACATTTTAATTTTATTTAAGAAAGTAATCATTTCTAAAAATACTATTAAAAAATTCCAATAAAGCAGATAAATAAAAAATCTAGCAGGAACCTGATCACAAAAAACGTTCCGAACAGAAAAATTAATAATTGAAATGTTCGTCATCTAAATAATTCTTGAAAAAAATTGTCATAACACTAACAAAAAGATTATCAAGATGGCTCGAGAGATATGTCAGACGCCCTCTATCAACTTTTTTAAGATCTGAATACAGATGAATCTACTCTCGTATAACATTATTATGGAAAAATCAACTCCAACATTCGCAAAATACACGTAGTTAATCCAAATTTATCCTAAATTTTATTGATAAGGCTCTTTTTTCACTCTATTGCAGATCCGGATGACCGTTAAACATATGTCGCTAAATATACATTCGCACAGTTTAAAACAAAAATCTGTCTATAACCCAACAAATAAGACAATGCTATAAACGACACTCTAGAGCCACATCTGCCCAGCATCAAAATTTACCCCCCCCCTCCCATTAGCGACGCTTAGGCCATATCTGACTCAAATGAACCAACTAATATTTTGACACAAACAATCCTGCCGGAGATCCCATCAAGGATCCACACATACACCTCATCGTAGACCCTGTCCTAGAACCTGTGTCGTAGACCCAGAGCGAAGTCCAGGGGAGTGTAATCGAAGAGAGCGAAGTCGAAGCGCCCAATCCCCTTCTCTAATAAGCGGCATCTTGCCAACTAAGTTCGTAGTTCGTCGAGCTCAGCTCGATTCGTGGTTCGTCGAGCTCAGCTCGATTTGTAGTTCGTAGTAAAAATGTAATCATGAAAATCCATTTGTATAATCCTGGTACATCCCGGTTCGTAATCCCGGTACATCCCGGTTCGTAATTGGTATAAAAAAATCGCCCCATCATCTGATTGGGGCGATTCGCTTTTCAGCGAAATTTTGTCGCTGAGTTTTGTTTGCCGTCTTAAGTTTAGTAAGACGTTGGGTTTTGATGTTCGCCGTTTGTTTTTGTATTTAGTGGGTGGTGGGTTGGAAGGTGCACCGGCGAATACTTTCTTTGACCCTACATCCATTGTATCCAATATTTATACAATATAAAAATCTCCGCTATATAGCGCAGAGATTCGTGTATTCAAGCATTGGGGATAATATGAGTGCAAGTGGGTAAAATACCGGTAGCGGGCTAAAACGAGGCCCAAGCGGGTGCACGCGGATCAAACAGTAAGAATGAGAAAAAGAGTACAAGCGAGAGTGCCAAAAGTGCCAAATGCCAGTGCACTATATGCTCTATCCAAAAATGAAAATCCCTATCGATGGTAGCGTGTCTAGCATCCACTTTGGCTTTATGTTTTTTAAACTCAGAGATCTTCTTCATAACGAAAATATTATAGCACAAAATCTTTAACCTGAGGTGAGAGAAAATTCGATTCGCATGAAAAGATGTCTGCTGTTTTATAGATCAAGCTCGGTAATTTTTTTACAAAAAAAAGAGCCCGATCGGACTCTAAAGTTTAGTCTTAAAGACGAGAGCAATATTCCGGAGTGTAGACTCCCGCTTCGAGCACCGTACCTCCCGGAACTCTACAACCAGGCATCAAGAGAGTTCCCGGATGCATGGTTACATTGGCACCAACAAAGCACCCATCCCCAATGATACAACCCAGTTTCTTCCTGCCGGTTAATACGGGGCCTCCTTGGAGAGGTTCTTCATCAAACCGATGAAACGAAACCTCCCTCTCGCTAAAGTTCTCATGGGGGAATTGAGCTCCGGCATCGATATAAACGTTCTTACCAATGATGCAATCTACGGCTTCCGTGTGAGCCTCTATTTTCACGCCCGCCCTAATTACGCAACGGCGTGCCGTAACCCCATGTCCAATGATGCCTCCAATGCCAATATTTTCTTCATTTGGTTCTTCCGCATGGGAAATACCATCGCCCAAGATAACAAAACCCAGAATCCCACCATTATGCCTTACCTGTACCGAAGGGCCAATGTAAGCCGGCCCCAAAAGTTTTGCCGATCCATCGCACTTGAGGTGGAATCCACCGCGCAAGCGCAAACTTCTTGGATCCACGTAAGGATATGGCGGTTCCTGTTTGTACACATCTTCTACACAGGGATAGATACACTTAGGATTTCGCTTAACATGGTGCAATCTTTCGCCTTTTTCGATAACTCTAGGATCGATACCCACAACTTCTTTTAATAATCCATCCAATTTATTTAAGGCTTCCCAGGGAGCATCATTCTCTTCAAATAATACTACACCGGAACTACTTCCATTAAAAAATGGGAATATCTCGATGCCTTTTAGATCAAAGAACAAATCTTTCACAAGCGGCATTCGGGTATTTGATTTCACGTTAGCTCTCCTTGGTAAAAGACGCTAGCAGTGTAGAAAACACTCCACATGATGTCAACAATTAAAAATAATAAAAAAATTGGCTCGTTTCAGCCAATTTTTATGTTAATAACTATTTCTTGCCAAGCAATCCTTTAAACCAACTCCCCACCCTTGCACCAAGCGACTTGTTCTTTTCATCTGTGGATAATCCTTTTTCTTTGTTAAAAGCCATTGTCTGCTTAAGCTGATCCAGGTTTGCTTTTAAGATAGGTAATCGCTCGGACAAAGTTTTAAATTCAGACTCTTCTTCCGATGATTTTGTCAGCTTAGTAACAAGTTCCTGATAGCGCTTAACCTTTGAATTATAGTCTGACTCTGTGCTCGCTAATTCATCCTTCTTAGCAAATGGCAACTGAGAATCAAGCACCTCTTTCTCCCTCTTCAACTCGGTCAACTTTTTCATAGCCATGCCACGCTGCTCCGGAGTCTCTGCTTTTCCAACCGCCTCCTGAGCTTGCTTTATGGCCATGTGGACTCTACCCAAATCAGTCTCAATTGAAGCCAAATCAAATTCTTGCTTTTCAAGCGGTACCACTTCCACCATACCACCCCTTAGCTCCTGCATCCTTTTCTGATCATCTCTTATAATAACCTTTGGTTCATGTTGAAAATCTTGCCTTTTGGGCGGAGTATCAACCGAGGTAACCGGCATTTTCAAAGTCTCTCTCTCATAAACCCCCGATTCATCTTGAGATTCTAACGGTATTTTAAGCGTTCCCCTGGGACCAAACTGCTTTTCGGGCTCGGCAACAGCATCTCTTGCCGGAAATTCTGAAAATTTATTTAAATCTACCATAATATTGTCTATCTTTATTTTTATTAACTCCAATCAATTATAACACGCCAATTCAAGAGAAACAAAAAAACGCCTTAAGTTAGACGTTTAAGACTTGGCGAGGCAAATCGAGAAGATATCACAAAGGCGCTCGCGTGCTTTTTTCAGTTTTGGGCGTGATTTGTCCCACTCACGCAACAATACCGACGGCACATCCGGCAATTCCGCCTCTTTGATGGAAATACTGTCCCGGTCTTTGGTATCAATTCTCCAAACACCAAAATCATTTTGCAGATCCAGCAATACCGGCTTTTCTCCGCCATATACTCCAACTTTTTGATGATCGATTCCCACCAATAGAAAATGGACTCCCCTGTCACCCAATATTGGAAAACTCACATTTAGATCTCTCTCTTTTAATACATCCAGCGGTTTCGCGCATTCACGAATTATTTCAGACCATTTACCATTAATGATATCTTCAAACAAACCTCTGAATAAAGGCTTACCTCCGAGCAACATACTCATCCACGATTCCTCATCCGGTTGCTCTGCAACGCGTTGAGTTACCAACCAAGCATCAAGCAGGTGCTTATCTTCATCTGACAGCTCCGCTGTAAACCTATGCCCAGCACAAATCCCTGTATTGCATTTAGCTGTCAATTTTGCGATATCTTCTTTCACTATTCCCTCGCTTTTTAAATGTACACAGTCGCATATTGCCTAATAATAGCGAAATTGTCAATAATCAGTTACATCCTCATAAATATTACAAATATATATCTGGGTTGACATATTGGTTGATAAACTTTAAATATCGTTAAAGCAAAAAGTTTTTCAAACCAATATCGACCAAATACAAACATACTCCCCGAGCTCCGATGCACTACTGCTAGGGTTTCCATTTAGAATATTTCGCTTCACCACCTATTCACCCCCGGTTACTGTTTTCTTTCTATTGTTCTTTGTCCTTTCTACAAGGATCTTCACCCTGGATCTCCTGGGATTTAAAAAAACCACGAGATGTGGTTAAGATAAAATTACAAAAAAATTCAAATATAATTACCATCAACACCAATTACTCTTAATGAAGTTCCGAAACCTTGCCCGTGGCTTCCAACTCACACTCCTCATCAGGCGTAAGCTCGCGCAGAGGCCCACAATAATTTGTGGGTACGGGAAAATCTGCTGTATATAAGACTTTTTCACACTCAAGCTCATGAAAATCCATAATTCGCGTATCCCTGGGATAAGGATAAGCCTCCCCCGGCATGGTTATCATAGAATGCATCATATCCAAATATTCTCTCTCTGTTTGACTGGGCTTCGTAACCACATCTTCATCTTTAATAAGCAAACTGCAGTGTGTACAAATTTTCATTGGTGTAACTCCTTTAATGTACCAACAACAGTTCATCTTAATATAACACTGATGTCAAGGATCTCGCCTAAATAGACGAGAAAGCCACACAAATATTGATTGACAACTTACAACGTAAAAAAGGAGCAGAAACAAAAAATCACCTATAAGGTGATTTTTCGTTTAGTCCGGCAGCGGGCTACTCTCCCAGAAACGCGTTAGTCTCAAGTACCATCGCTGCTGGCGGTCTTAACTTCTGTGTTCGAAATGGGAACAGGTGTAACCCCGCCGCTTGAGCCACCGGCCTCACTTTGTAACTTAGTTGCTAAGTAAGGTCTGTATCTCAAGCTATAATCACCAATCACCAAATTCCAATCACCAATGTAGGAATCCCTGCGGGATATTTTTTATAAATAATGCCGTAGGCTACAATCATTGGTTATTGTTTTCTTGATTATTGGTTATTATAAGTTTGATAAAAGATCATACGTACAAGGCAATGCAAACTTCTTAGCTATTAGCTTGTAGCTATTAGCAAGAAGCAAGTTTATGTACACGCGAAATAAATTTTGCCATCCAATCGAAATTCGATATTCGAAATACGAAATTCGAATTTTATTGTTTGGAAGGTCAAAGCATCGAGCTATTAGTACGGATCGGCTGAACCCATCGCTGGGCTTACACCTTCCGCCTATCAACCTCCTCGTCTCGGAGGGCTCTCTGAATCCTAATCTTGGGAACGGCTTCACGCTTATATGCTTTCAGCGTTTATCCAAACCGAACGTAGCTACCCGGCGGTGCCCTTGGTAGAACAACCGGTGAACTAGAGGTTCGTGAATCTCGGTCCTCTCGTACTAGAGATCCGATCCCTCAAGATTCCACGCGCATAGTAGACAGGAGACCGAACTGTCTCACGACGTTCTGAACCCAGCTCGCGTACCGCTTTAATTGGCGAACAGCCAAACCCTTGGGAGCTTCTTCACCCCCAGGATGCGATGAGCCGACATCGAGGTGCCAAACCGCGCC
>JARGGJ010000024.1 GCA_029210915.1 Patescibacteria group bacterium | reverse complement strand
CCGAATGACTTAATGAAGGAGCTATGGCATATTATTAAATGGTACTTAAATCATTAGTTTGCTAGTCTAGAGCCTTAACAAATAACAAATAACAAATAACAAAGCGAGATGACTTAATTAATTTATAAACAACAAATAATAAATCACAAATAACAAAGCGAGCGGAGGTATTATCTTTATTATTTATTATTTGTTATTTTGCGAAGCGATAGCGAAGCATTAGTATGCCCGGACAATTCATAGTGCCACAATTTATTGATAAGGAAGATAGGATTATCGGGCCTATAACCGTTAGGCAGTTTTTGATTTGTTTGGTTTCGGCGGGTATTGTTTTTGTTGAGTATAAAATGTTAACTACGGCATTTTTTATATTGGCTTTTATACCAACAGCCGGTTTAGCCGGGACTTTTGCTTTTTTAAAGATAAACGGCCAGCCGTTTCATTTGTTTTTTGTAAACTTTTTACAATCTCAAGTTAGGCCAAAGCTTAGAGTGTGGAATAAATCTTTGTCTTTGGAAGAGATAAAAGGTGCACAAAGAGTTGTGGGTTTGCCGGCGGTAGAGAAGCCCAAGCTTAAGAAAAGGCCATCATCAACAAGGCTCAGGGATTTGGCATTGGTTGTAAATACGGGGGGTGTTTATCAGCCGGAGGAGGTTGAACAGACAATAAATAACACGACTAATAGTGTAAAATGAATAATGCATGATGCATAATGCATAATGTACTGCCAGATACTAAATACTAAATACAAGATACTAGATACAAAATACTGATTATATGCAAAGTAAAAAATTAGCGGGCGCAAAGCCCGGTGTACCGGCCCAACGGTATTTGGATATAGCCGAGATAAAGGAAGATGTTGTTGTAATGAAAGATGCAACATTGCGCTCGGTTTTGTTGGTGTCGAGTATTAATTTTGCTCTTAAATCCGAGGATGAGCAAAATGCCATTGTGCAAGCATATATGCAGTTTTTAAACTCGCTTGATTTTCCGATTCAGGTGGTAATTCAATCAAGGCGCATGAATATTGATGATTATATGGAGCGACTTAAAGACGCGGAACGTGAACAAAATAATGAATTACTTCGTAATCAAATAGCTGATTACAGATCTTACGTAAAACAATTGGTTGATTTGGCGGAAATCATGCAGAAAAGATTTTATATTACAGTTCCTTACGACCCGGCAGCTGAGCAGCAGAAGGGTTTTGTTGATAGATTTACTTCCATTTTTACACCAATGGTAACCATTAGGCTTTCAGATGAAAGATTCGAAAAACATAAGAAGGCGTTAATGCTTCGAACTAACAACATTATTTCGGGTTTGCAGGGCATGTCGCTTTCGGCGGTACAATTGGATACTCAAAGTTTAATAGAGCTTTATTATACGGCTTATAACCCCGAGCAATTTGAAAGTGAAAGAATGGTGGAAGTGGAAAAATTGCAGATAGAGGAATAACTACTGGAAATAACCAATAACCAAAATCCAATAATCAATAAATAACCAATAATCAAGTTTCAATAATCAATAAATGATAAATTATCAATTAATAACTAATTATCAAATTTCAACCTCCGATAATAAATGATCGAAAATTGGATATTGGAATTTGGTAATTGGTAATTACAAGTGTTATGGCTTTTAAAACCACTGATGATAAAAAAGTAGATGCGGGTAAACTCACTGAAGGCGGGGTGAGTTTGGAAATGGGTTTGAGCAAAGAGGAGCTCCGAAAAAAAGAAAAGGAGCAACGATCCGTTCTCGAGGAAGAGCGCATATACCGCAAAGGTGTCGCGAGCATCAAAGATCTTATATCGCCATCGGCGATGAAGATTGAATCCAGTTTTGTATCTCTGGGTAATGTTTACGCACGTACGATTTTTATTGTTACATACCCTCGCTATGTTTCTGTGGGATGGGCTTCTCCCATCATCAATTTAAACGCAATGATGGATATCGCGATGTTCTTTTATCCTGTGAAGTCGGATGTAATTTTGAAGCAGTTAAAGAAAAAAGTGGGTATTTTGGAGGCTAACATTAATACAGCCGCGCAAGAGGGGAAACCGCGTGATCCATCGGAAGAGACTGCACTGCGTGATATTGAGGGTTTGCGAGATGATTTAACTCAGGGAATTGAGCACTTTTTTCAATTTGCTTTTTATACCACTTTTTATTCAACCAGCAAAGAAGAACTGGAGAGATTATCCTCGCACGTGGAATCCACTTTTGGCTCGATGCTGATTTATACCAGGCGTGCTTACTTTCAGTCGGAACAAGGTTTTAACTCCACTTTACCACTCGGAAATGATGAGCTGATGATTACTTTTAACATGAGTACATCGCCAATCGCTTCATCATTTCCGTTTACGTCCGCGGAGTTATCATCTGATGAAGGAATTTTGTATGGAATAAATCGCCATAATAATTCTTTGATTTTGTTTGATAGATTTTCTTTGCAAAATGCCAATGCGGTAATTTTTGCCACATCCGGAGCGGGTAAATCTTATGCGGTTAAATTGGAGATTTTAAGATCAATGATGCTTGGTTCTGATGTGATTGTTATTGACCCTGAAAAAGAGTATAAATATCTTTCAGATGCGGTAAACGGCACCTACATTAATATTTCTTTATCTTCTGACGCCAAGATTAATCCTTTTGATTTGCCAAAACCAATGGAAGGTGAGTTTTCGGTTGAGGATATAATTAGAAGCGCTGTTATTACGCTTAAGGGTTTGCTCAGGTTGATGTTGGGCAAAGTTTCTGTTGCCGAGGATTCCATTTTGGATAGAGCTTTGCTTGAGACATTTGCCAAGAAGGATATTGTTCCGGGAGCGGATTTGTCTGCTATTGAGCCGCCAATTTTGCAAGATTTTCAGGATATTTTAGAGGGAATGGAGGGTACGGAGGATTTGGTTATCAGGTTAAAGAAGTTTACGGAGGGTACGTTTGCCGGTTTATTGAATTCTCAAACATCTGTCAGGATGAACAACCAGCTTGTGGTGTTTTCTGTGCGTGATTTGGAGGATGAGTTAAGGCCTATCGCAATTTATACTGTTATCAACTATATTTGGAATACTGTTAGAAGCGAACGTAAACGCAGAATATTGGTAATTGATGAGGCGTGGTGGTTGATGCAATACGAGGATTCCGCAAAGTTTGTGCACGCGCTTGTAAAACGTTGCCGTAAATACTATCTTGGTATTACAACAATTACTCAGGATGTAAATGACTTTTTAACATCCCCGTACGGTCAGGCTATTGTAACCAACTCATCTATTCAACTTTTGCTTAGGCAGAGCCCGGCATCCATCGATTTAATCGCACGTGTATTTTTACTCACTCAATCGGAAAAGTATTTACTGCTCGAGGCCGGGCGCGGTGAGGGAATATTTTTTGCAGGCAATAAGCACGCGGCAATTCAAATTGTAGCATCATACGCGGAAGATCAAATCGTAACCACAGATCCGAAACAATTACTTAAGATAGAAGCGGAGAAGAAGGCTTTTGCGGAGTCTGAATAAACTAGATAGTTCATAAAGTTTATAAAGTTCTTAAAGTTTGTAATGTTTGGTAGGGGTGAGTAACTTTATAAACTTTAAGAACTTTATAAACTAATATATTATTTGTATGCAAACCAATCAACGTAAAATTTTTGCTCTAATACTGATTATAATCGGTATTTTGGCGTTTCTACTCGGGGCCTGGCTTTTATATGGTTTATTATTTGGAAAGCCGGATTCGGGGTTGAATTTACCCGGAGCTGGCACGGATTTAAATGTTAACTCCAGGCAAATACCCGAACCGCAAACATATGAAGCGCCTGTTGCCTTGGAGGGAGATTCAAATTTTACCAATACATCAAAAGGAACGGATTTAACCGAAGCGATTAATTTGGCTTCGGATACCGTGGCAAGAATCGGGTCGGGAACAAGCCAAAATGGATTTTTAGGATATGTGGACGCCATGTCGGCCGGTACGCCTAAGTTTCAGGCTTACTTGCAATCCGAGCAATTAAAGATGAATCAGTTATATCCGATGAACGGAGATCTGTATGGAGTTACGACCAGATCGATATCATCGAAAGTACTTGATGGAGAAAATGGATCAGATCAGATTAAAGTTTTGATACAAACTCAAAAGGCGGAAGATGCGGGTGACAGATCTAAACCAACAAATGTTTCTTACGAAAAGCATGAAGTTACCCTGATTCGACAAGCGACAGGAGAGTATCTGATAGATTTTATAAAAACTGAAATTGTTAACTAAACTAATCATCGTACTAAGTACTAAGTACTAAGTACTAAGTTGTAGTTGTTGGATGCGAATAATCGTGTTAATCATTTAATCATGCGAATCAAGGTTAAGTTGTGGGATTTAATTTTTCCTCCTTATTGCGTTGCTTGCGGAAATCCAGGCGAATGGTGGTGTGGAGATTGCCGAGGTAAAATTCATTTGGTGAGAGGAGATATTTGCTCGAAATGTCTGACTGTTGCAGAGCATGAGTGCGCGGGGATATTACCTTTTGAAACCGTAACTTCTTTTGGTTATTACCATGATCCAAATTTGAGAGCGCTGATTACGAAGTTAAAGTTTAATGGAGTAACGATTTTGAAAAGTGATTTAAAGTCTTTTTTGTGTAAGCAAAAAGTGCCCGATATATCACCGGGTGCGGTTTTTGTTCCGATGCCTCTGGCGGAGAAAAGATTAAAAGAGAGGGGTTTTAATCAAGCGGAGTTTGTAGCGGAAGTATTGATTGAAGCGTTTGATTTGCAAAATGAAATAAATTTGGATTTATTGGAGCGTATGGAGAATAAAGATCCACAATCATCGCTTACGCACGATTATGGGGTTAGGGCGGGGCATATTAAGGGTGTATTTAGAGCAAAAAAAGCATCACCCGAGCATGTTGTGCTTATAGATGATGTGGTTACAACCGGAGCGACCGCCGGGGAGGTTGTGAGGGTTTTAATGGAGGCGGGAGCCAAACGGGTTGATTTAATTACTTTGGCGATTGGAGCGTAATGCACTTAAATAACAACCCACTTCGCTAAAGCTACGAGGGTCAGGAATAATAAAGAACAATAAATTCAGTTTATAAAGTTCATAAAGTTTGTAAAGTGGTTATTGGGGATAAAGAATAAAAATAAAAAAGAGACGTTGTTTGTAACGCGTCTCATGTAGGACGATTTTAATGGTTTACAAAGTGTTCAAAATAGGTTAGGGTCGATTTGGTACCTTTGAAAGGGGAGAATCATGACAGAAATGAAATTCATCCAATTGTCCGATATTCAGAAACAGGTTTTACAAGCCGCGTCCGAGGCGATGAAAAGAGCTTATTGCCCATATTCACACTTTGCCGTAGGGGCGGCTTTGGCTACGCCGGTGGGAAACATCATTGCCGGTGCAAACGTGGAAAATTCCGCGTATGGCAGTACGATTTGCGCGGAGCGCTCGGCAATTTGCCACGCCAACATTAAAGGTTTTCGTCAGTTCGAGCATTTGGCTATCGTTGTGAGCCATAATGGCTTTGCTACCAGCGATGTCGCGGCTCCATGCGGGGCTTGCAGGCAAATGCTGTGGGAGTTTTCTTCTTTATATAAGCAAAAGCTAACATTGATTCTTGCAACTTTGAATCACAGCTTGATTAAGGTTGTAACTTTGGATGATTTGCTTCCAATGGCATTTGGCCCCGGTGATATGGGATTTCGCGGTTCACCTTAAATTCGGATCTATCGGTCCGATTTTTTTATATATCGCATTTAGCCAAAAGAAATTGGATAAGTAACTTTGTTTACAGCTAATACAGTTTAATCTTCGCTTAACGGCGAAGGTTTTTCTGAGTTAAATTTCTTTAATTGAGTTCATCGCTCGATTCTTCATTTCCGGAGTGAATTCTTCATCTTCTATTCTGTGTTCTGTTTTACCATGTACAATTATTTTTTTCATAACTTCGTCTTTTGTCTCAGCATTGGCAATATATTTTTATCAAGTCTTATGCGCTTATCGGTAATTTTATGAGTTTGTTTTAACGGTTTGCATTTTTTCAGTATTTTTTGTAGTCTTAGTATTGTTGTGTTTCATGTAAGGAGGGGGAAATGCGAACAAAAGAACAAGAGTCAAAAACGGTTTTTGTTGTTGATGATTGTTTAATGATTTTGGATATTTATAAGCACTTTTTTACAACTTTGGGTTATGAGATTGTTACGGCAGAAACAGGGTATTCTGCAATTGCGGAGTTCGAACAGCGTCAAAATTCCGGGCAAGAATTTTGCCTGGCTGTGATTGATTTTAGTTTACCCGATATGAAGGGTTCTAAGCTCATAAAAGAGTTGAGCCGGCTAAATCCGGCGATAAAGGCCTTGATTGTCAGCGGATATACTTCGGATGATGTTATGGAGAATCCGCAGGCGTACGGCTTTGTCGGCAGTATGAAAAAGCCTTTTGGATTGCAAGAGTTGAAAAACTCCATCGAAGCAGTTCTGCTACCAGCCTGATCATTTTTATGGATCGGGTTTTTTATTCTAAAAATCTAGTTTTTATCAAGTCTTGTAATTTTACGTGCAAATTGGTAGACTCTTGCAAACGTTGTACGTACATATCCCACCAACGTGGGACGAGCGACGTTAGACGTTTGACGCATTTAGGAGAGGTACCCCCGGCATGCGCCGGGCAGGCAAGAGGCTGAAGGCGTAGGCCGATGAATATCGGCGGGGAGATTGTCCGGCATTCGCCGGATGGGGCGGATGCCCCACTAATCTCCTAGGGGTGTACTGGCTTTCTTTAATGTATTGATTTAAAGTAAAATTGAGCTAGTCGCATTATGTTTTATGTCTATATATTGCTTAGTTTAAAAGATCAGCGGTTCCATGTGGGTTCTACTAAAGATTTAAAAAGAAGGTTTTCGGAGCATCAATCTGGTGCAGTAGAATCGACACGGCATCGCAGGCCATTATATTTGTTAGGATATGAAGCATATCAAAGACTTGATGAAGCTGTGGTTCGTGAAAGATATCTTAAGTCTAGTGATGCAAGAAAAGAATTTAGAGTTAGATTTGCAAAATCTTTATGTGAATTTAACGCTTAAATTGTTGGAGAGGTACCCAAGAGGCTGAAGGGGGGAGATTGCTAATCTCCTAGGGGTGTAACAGCCCGCGAGGGTTCGAATCCCTCTCTCTCCGCCATGTAAAAATCGCTTAACAATATAAGCGATTTTTAGTTTGATGTAATTTTTTTGTAGCGATTCACGTGGCACTGCCACGTAGAACGCTCAGCAAAAATCTGGGCTTTTTACTTTCGCATCACGTGGCACAGTCTTTAAAAAAACTCCAAGAGATACTATTCGACTCGATTTATTCCTCAAATGTAATACTTTGAATAATTTGTTTTACCTCGTCGGAGAGGTTATCGTATTCGGTTTTACCTAAAAAAATATCCATAGCTTTTCCTCCTCCCACAATGATTTGGTAGTTCGTAATAGATGTTCCATCTGGAAATTCGTCTGTACTGCTTATTTCATATGCATCGTATCCATCGATTTGTATTGTTTTTAGAATAGTGGATTTAAGATCTTCTTTTTCGAGATTATATTGGCAGGAAATATAAAGGGTTCTCGAGTCTGGTCCGATTGGGCCGCCGCTGTCTGAGGTTTGGTTTTGCTCTTGATTCTCAATTAGCCACTTCTCATTTGTACTTTCATCTTCAGGACTTAGAATTTTTGACTCTCCAAGTATGCTACGTACAAGCCAATCTTTAGGGATTTTAAAAGTGAAATGACACAGTGTATTTCTTATCGTCTTATTCTCAGTAGTTTCTAATAGTTCGTTATAAGGCGCGACGATAGTTGCTGCATTTGTCGAAGATGTAGAAGTGGCAGGTTTAGACATTGATGGACTCAGGCCGCTAGAGTTTGTGTTCTCTGATTGTTTCCAAATAGCAATGCTTAACGCGGCTACGATAAGTATTAGAATGCTGAATATGATTACGGGTTTTTTTTGATATAGGGGCATACTTTATTAGGAAGAGTATAAAAAGCTTGGCTATCTGTCAATGTTGACCGGGAGACACTTGCTCTCAGTTGTATTCCGGTGTTATGCTCTGGGCGCCTGAGATAGTCTCGGGCACGATTTCTCATGGCACACCATTCGTGAGAATCATACAAGTGGAATGTTCTGCACATAGGGAGGTCTAACATGGCACACGCGACAAGAGCCTTTGTTCTGTTTCTTTTGACTCTCGCGATAGGATGCGGAGACAGTCGTAGATTGGATAAAGAAGTGGTTGAAACAGCCGCTTCCAAGCTTACGACGCTCAGCGATCTGACATATCCGATGTCGTCAATGACGTCATGGACTGACGCGAATTACGGCGCTTGCGGTTCTTCGGGTGGTTATTTTGCTGGCAGGTGTCATATCGGAGCCGACATCGTGGTTCAATACGGTACGCCTGTGTACGCAATTACTGCGGGAACCCTTGTTGCAAAGAGCGCTACACAGGATACAAGCAGCAATTGCGCGTCTTCAGGTTGGGGATACGATTACGGGCAGAGCAATACATGCAATATGGGGCTTCTCGTTCAACACTACGATGCCAGCGGCCAGCCCTTTGTCTCGGTTTACGGGCATCTGCGTTATGATCCGAACCTTACGGTCGGTACGACCTATACAGCAGGGCAACAGATTGGCGTCATTGGACGTTGGTACAATACGTGGAATCAGCCAAAGTCTAGCGATCATCTGCACTGGGGCATATTCTCCGGTGCCAAAGCCGATATGCCCTTAGCGGGTTTTGGAATGATGCCGTGCTCTAGCTCTCAACCTGCTCAAAGCACTTTTCCTGCCGGTTGTAGCAACAACGGATTCGCACCACCAGGAACCTTCATCACGGATCATTTTCCTTCAGCGGCACCGATGTCGCCTTTCTCTCATAGTGATCCACCTACAATCTGTGGTAATCAGCCCACTCCAGATGGTTCCTGGTACTATAGCTGCTATGAGCAGAGCCTCTTTGAAGAGGGGGAGCCTGTCTGGGTCTTGTTGCGGCTGTACGATGTCACGGTCAGTCACCAGTTCAGGGTTAAGGCCTACAAGGACGATGTTCACCAGTGGGATTGGACAACCGACATGATAAACGTGTCAGGTACATGGCAATACAGCCATTTTTGGCCGGCGCTTTACAATTCCACACCGGGCAAATGGAGGTTTGATTTGTTCGTGGTTCCTCAGGGTGAGTCAGAGATCTATGCTGACAACATCACCTTTCGAGTATTTCCTTGGGGGACTCTGTACGCGCAAGGAGGCGGTGGACTGATGTTCGACTACCCCGGCGTGAATTATTCTTACGACGGTAATGCTTACACGTGTGTCGCTCCGATTGAGGGGGGTCAGTCTACGAACTGGGTGTATACCTGCGGTCTCCCTCGTGCGACATTCGAGCAGGGTGAGAGGGTGAATGCTCTTGTTCGCCTTGATGACGTCCATGTAAATTTCCGTATCTCAACGGATGTGTATAAGGATGGCGTCTATCAATGGAATTCTTCCACTGGCTGGAACGACGTTGGTCAATGGGGTTGGTCGTGGTACTACTACCCGATGACTATGCAGACCAGTCAAACTGGTAATTGGGAATTTCGTGTATCCGTGGACGAAGGGTACGGCTACCAACTGCTTGATACCCTAGACTTTACAGTTACACCAAATAGCGTTCCGTTCCAGTATGGCGGCCTCGTTACTTGCACGGGTCCGGTGACTGGTGGTGCTGAGACGAGCTGGGTATATACATGCCAGAACGTCACGAGTACCTTCAACATTAACGATTCTGCCATAGCATTGGTACGAATTGACAATATTACTTCCAATTTCCGATGGCAGATCGGAATTTACGCGAATGGCGTATATCAGTGGGGTTACACAATGGACTGGAACGACGTAGGAGAGTGGGGTTGGGATAAAGCCTACGTATGGCCGACTAGTTCTGTGTGGCTCTCTGGTTCGTGGGAGTACAAAATCTACATAGACACTGGGAGTGGATTCCAGTATGTGGATTCAGCGTACTTCATGGTCAACTAAACTTTCGCTAAAAGCGCGACACTTGATTGCGTAACTCACGTGCACTGCCAGGAGTGTTTTTCTCGGGCAGTGTTTTTTTATTTTCTAGATTAAGATTTGATATGAAAAGCTATCCGTCCAATTTATTTTCACAAATACAAAAACCCACCATATGTACGCTGGGTTTTGTTTGCCCTCAAAAACCGATTGACGCTCCCGGGACTGATTAAGTGTTAGTTAGTGATTTTTTATGGATACTTATGGATGTTTGTTTATACTATGTTTTCTTTGATTTTTTTGGGTTTATGTTTTGATTTTGCTCCATTCTGCGGAAAATCGGATGAGTGAATACAATTTTCGAATCCCTCTCTCTCCGCCATTAAGAAAGTAGCAGAATGTTTAATCGCAACTGCTACTTTTTTATGTAATTTTTTTAATTGAGTCGAAGAGCTTGTTATTGTTATAATGTTGTAAGTAGAATAAGATATAATGATATGAATAAAAAACTACTCATCATTACAATATCGTTGATTTTACTATTTGGATCGCTTATTTATCTGCTTTCGCCGATACTTTTTCAGGAGGGTAATCCTTGGCCGCAAATAAATGGAATAGTTAAACTGACTTTTACTGAATTGGAAATATCGAAACTATCTGACAAAGATAACAAATATATCACCAAAAGCAAAAATGGTGTTGAGGTTGTAAAGGCTCATATGAAAGATAAAGGCTATGATTTTATCGAACAAATAGGGTCGGGTTATCTTTTTAAATCTTCTACCGGAGAAGGTGCCGTGGCAACTCAGAAATATTACAGCCGATTTTACTCACTTTGGAATGTTGTTGAAAATACAGATGTTGGGGTAGATAGCATTGACCCAAGTGACAAGTTGCCGATTGAACAACCAACCATCGCCGAAGAATTAAAGGAGTGCTTGCCTAAAAGTGATATTGCCAGCCATGAAAGATGTAATGAGCTTTTGGCGACTATAAGAAATTATGATGATTGCGTGCGTGCTGGTTTTTCCATAATGAAATCCAATCCACCCCAATGCTCTGTGGTTGATGGCAGAATTTTTACAGATGAAACAAATAGCACTTGGGATGTGGTTTTAACGACACTTGATAACTGTGAAGTGAAAAGTGTGTTTCAGACACATGATAAATTGGTAACTCTCGAACTGAAAAATGGTAATCTTATTACCGCCTACGAACCACAAATCGATGATGTGATGGTGGTTGTTGCCGGTTTAAAGGGTAAATGCGGTGATATTATACTTGCTACCGAATAGATATTTGAACAACTTGCTTGCAATTGATAATCGGTATAATCTATTTAGCAATAATTTAATCTAAAAAATATGTCTAAAAAGATATCTTTGGGTTTGTTGTTTCTTTTGGCTTTGGTTTTGTCGGGTTGCGGGAATCCGCAGATTGCTAATAAAACAGGGGAGGATTCGGATGCACGCGATATGCAGGAAATCTCGATAGATGCCGAGGATGGCGGTGAGGTGGTAATTAAACCGGCCGGTGGTGACATGATTAAAGTTATTTTTCCTTCACAATCCATAGCCGAGAATTCAACAATCGAATACAGTGCTTTGGATAAACGTGAGGATAGTTTGTCGGAGGGTTTTTCTTTAAGCAAAAAAGGCGAGGATGGTTTAAAATTGCAGTTTCCGGCAATATTGGTGTTTAATATTGATAAGGAATTGGATGAGTTGGCATCTATTGTGCGTTATAAAGATGACGGTTCGTATGAGGTTATTCCAACCGATGTAAAAACAAGAGATGATAAAACCATGCTGGTTGCTCAGGTAATGCATTTTTCGGACTATGGAACGATGAAAATTACACAGGAAGAGCGGGATGCGGCTCGGGAATCGTATGATGATATGAAAAAGTTTAATTGGGTGATTTATGTAAATGATTCGGTTGATGTAAATATCCCGCCCATGCAACGTAAAGTGTTTTTGGATTTTAAGGCAGTGAACACTTCGGGGAATATTTTTGGAACTTATAATGGTTATGCTCATGCCAAAACAACAAACGATATGGAGGCTATGGGTGGCAGAATTGATGCGGATTTTTCCGTGAATGATGAAAATGTGACTTTTCAAGTAGATCCCTACATGCAACTGGCGCCTCTTGTGCCCGAGGGTGACGAGGATTTGCCTTTGGCACCGCTTGTTGATGGCGATGAGGAAGATCTACCACTTGCAAAACTTGAACCCGAGCAAGAACCCGATTTTGCCGCGAACGGGGTTTTGAATATGAGAGGAGCCGGGACGGGTACGGTTACGGCGGGTGGGTATAGTGCGAGCAGAGGGCTGGAAGCAACCCAATCCACAGATTCTTTTTACATGGTGGTAGTTGGGCCAAGAGTCCGGCTAACCGTAAATGTTGCCGGTACTCCGACCATGTACTTTGATGGGTATATAAGAGGAGAAGGAAAATAGATAAGCTATTGAGAATGAAAAAACTCGGCTATCCGAGTTTTTTATGGTGCAACCGAGACGATTTGAACCCCGATGAACTCGCTTGGCTCGTTTTCGGGGCAAGCTGTCTGACCTGTCCGATGGCCATCGGACCGCTCTATCCAGCTGAGCTGAGCCATCAAATTGATTCAATAACAAAAGCCCGGTTTCCCGGGTTTTATTGGTGGTCGAGCTGACCAGCTGAGCTGGTACCACTCGATGGTGCAACCGAGACGATTTGAACGTCTGACCTCCTCCTTCGCAGGGAGGCGCTCTATCCAGCTGAGCTACGGCTGCTTAATTTTTATCTCGCCATCTTCAATTATTTTCTCGATGATTAACTTACTTTTAAATCGTTTTAGTTTGTATTCTATTTTTCTAGCATCGGACAATGTTTGATAATTTTGACTAAAAGCAATTTTTAACGGTCTTAATTGTTTAGTACTTTTTACCATGCCGTTTTGATGTTCGCCGAACCTTCTTTCAAGATTATTGGTACTGCCGATGTAGAAGCGATCATTTGCGCATTTTAGGATATATACACAAGGCGACGTCATAATTGCTAAGAAAGGTGTGTCTGACCTGTCCGATGGCCATCGGACAGGTCTATCCAGCTGAGCTACGGCTGCCAACTATATAATTAAGAATTATGAATTAAGAATTAAAAATGATTGAATCGAGCTATGCTCGATATTTATCATATAATAAATGCCGCATGCTACCGACATTCATAATTCTTAATTTGTTTGTATTTTAGATTCGAAGGAGCCGCCCAACAATATCAGATAAATGTTCTTCGCGCAACTCCAGATCTTCGGGCAGGTAGGCTTTTAGGTGGTTGCGTATCGCGATTGGGTCCTCATCCTCCAAATATAGCTTAATTCTGGGCTTAAAACTTAGTTTTCTCTCTAAATAAAGGACTTTTGTAAGTGGTGGGTGGTAGATGATGGCAAAATCGGAAAATTTATCGAATTCAATAAATTGGCCATTGACAACCACTCCGTTATGACCCATTTGCACCAGGATGTTTTGAGGTTCTTCGTTACCGGCTAAAATTAAAACCACGGCGGTTATAAGGATTATTAAGGCAAATAAATAGTTTTGAGCTAAAACACCATAAATTACACTGGCAAGAGCTATAAGGCTGACAACCAGATACCATTTGGAAGATCGCTCTCGGGATTCGTATTCGGGCATTTCCCAAACAAAAGTATCTTGCGAATTCGCAATTTCTCGTAGTGTCTCGGGTGTGTAGGCCATATGGGCTTATTATATCACATAATAAGCAATAACCAAACTTGAAATAACCAATAACCAAGCTCCAATCACCAATAAATAACCAAACTTGAAATAATCAATATATGTTAAAAATTGATAAATTAGCTCTCGACAAAAAACGGTAAATATTTTACACTCTACCAAGTTCAAATATAGCTAAAAAGTCATTCTTTAACTTGATAGACTTTCTACTTTATGAACTTGATGAACTAGTTATATTGGAGAGATGTCAGCCAGGTCATACGACCTGATACAGTGGTCGAATGAGCCAGACTTCCCGGTCATCCGACCGGGTCACCAGGTCGGATGACCTGGTGAAATCTACTATGTATTTTGTATATTTTTTAAAACTTCGTAATGGCAATATTTATAAAGGATCCACTAGTGATTTAAATAGAAGACTTACAGAACATAGATCGGCTCAGGTATTTTCTACTAAAAGTTATTTACCTTTAAAACTTATTGGTTATGAGGTTTACTACTTAAAAAGTGATGCTGAAAGACGTGAACGTTTTTTAAAAACAACTGAAGGTAGAAGGTTGCTTAATCAGCAATACAGGGATATCATCAAGGAATCTTAAAAGTTATTGGAGAGATGTCAGAGTGGTCGAATGAGCCAGACTTGAAATCTGGTGTACCCTAAAAGGTACCGTGGGTTCGAATCCCACTCTCTCCGCCATGTAAAAATCGTCTTTGTAAAAAGGCGATTTTTGTTTGTGAGTTATCGTGCAACGATTCACGTGGCGCAACTAAAAATATCATCAGATATTGTTATGTATTTAAATAGGTGTGATTTTACCTTGCGGATAAGTTTAGTTGACATCAAAGGGCAATTGTTAGAGCATACTTAAATGAGAATAATTCTATGTTAGCACTAGAAGTTAAAAATATTACCAAGGTCTTTAATGGCAAAAATGGAAAGGATATTTTGGCAAATAATGATATATCGCTAAATATCGAGGAAGGGAAGATATATGGTTTACTCGGGCCCAACGGTGCGGGGAAGAGTACGTTGATAAACATTATCAGCGGGATTATGTTGCCCGCCAAGGGCGAGGTAAAAGTGTTTGGGCACGATATAGTGAAAGAAACAGTTAAAGCCAAAAAAACGATGGGAGTTGTTCCGCAAGAAATAGTTACGGAATTGGCTTTTACGGTAGAAGAGATTTTATATTATACATCGGGTATGTATGGAGCGGGGATCGGCGAACGCAAAAAATTGATAGATAAAGTTTTAGATGATTTGGATTTAGGCGATAAACGCCAAGAGCGCGCGCGAAATCTATCGGGCGGTATGAAAAGGAGGCTTATGATTGCCAAGGCAATTATCCGCAGACCCAAATTTTTAATTCTTGATGAGCCCACGAGCGGCGTTGACGTTGCGCTTCGGCAAAAAACCTGGGAGTTGGTTCGGCGTATGAATAAGGAGGGCACTACAATTTTGTTTACCACGCATTATATTGAAGAAGCGGAACAGCTTTGTGAGGAAATATCATTAGTTAATCATGGCGAGGTAGTAAAGCAAGGGAGAGTCAGTGATATTCAGAGAGAGTTTACGGAGAATGAGATTGTTTTTGAGCTGTATGATATTTCAGCCGAGCAATTGCCGGGAGTGAATAAAAATGGCAATGAATTTCAGTTACCGGTGCATGATTTGCAAGTGGATATGTCGAAAGTGATAAAACATTACGGAACTAATTTGAAAAGCGTTAAAAGCGGTGCCGCTTCCCTCGAAAACATCTTTTTAAAATTAACCGCCGAGTAATATGAGTGCATATATTTGGGCGCTTTACGCCAGGGAAGTTAAGCGCTTCCAAAAGATATGGTTTGATACTGTTGCTTCACCGGTAGTATCGACTTTATTATATTTGCTTATTTTTGGTGTGGTAACGGCGGGGAGGTCTATTGAAGGTGTGGATTACAAGGCTTTTGTTTACGCGGGTTTGTTGGGAATGGTTATGGTGAACTCGAGTTTCTCCAACCCAATGTTTGCTTTGATATTGAGCAAGAACGTTGGTACGATTGTGGATATCCAACTGGCTCCAATTTCACCGGCCAGGGTTGGTATGGCCTATGCTATGGCCGCATTTACCAGGGGTATTATTACTGTATTTATCGCCGGTTTAATAACAGTTTGGTTTATACCGGGAGTGGGGCTGGATCATCCTTTAATATTGATGGCGGCCTTGGTGATTACGGGTATCGAGTTTGGATTATTTGGCGTAATTTTTGGGTTATTACTGAAAAATTTTGAGTCACTGACATTTTTAATGACTTTTGTGATGCAACCGATGATCTTTTTAGCCGGTGTGTTTTACCCGATCAGTTTATTACCCAAACCATGGGATTTTGTCAGTATTTTTAATCCTTTGCATCATAATATAAATCTTATTAGATATGGACTGGTGGGATATAGTGATACTGCGCCGTTATTATCTTTTGCAGTAATAGTGGTGTTATCACTTGTGTTATTTGGCGCAATGAATGCAGTGGCATCGAGAGCATTAAGAAAGTAGTTTGAAAGATCGGGTGGTTTTTAAACGTACTAATCATTACAGCTAAACTACTTTTATTTATGCCTGAAGCATTAACAGCAAATGCAGAAGTTTTAATTGAAGTCCCTGTAAATAAAGTTTGGGAAGCTTTTGTGGATCCGAAATTAATCAAAAAATATATGTTTGGTACTACGGTAAAAACCGATTGGAAAAAGGGCAGTAAAATTTTTTGGCGGGGGGAATGGAATGGAAAACCATACGAAGATAATGGAGAGATTTTGGAAAACAAAAAGTTGGAATTGTTAAAGTATACTTATTATTCTTCAATATCGGATAAAGGTGATGAACCCGAGAATTACAATACCATTACTGTGCAATTAACAAATTACGGCGATAAAACAAAAGTTGTTTTAACTCAAGATAATATTGATACTTTGGAGGCTAAAGATCATTCAGAGGAAAATTGGAAGATAGTGTTTGATAAACTAAAAATGATGTTGGAGACGGATTGAAGTTGGAACCAACCCCCAACCCCAGAGCTAAGCTCGGCTTTGCCTTGTTATAATACCGTTATACAAGTCTTCCATGACCCGTCCGCCTCGCTCTGCTTGGCAGGCGGGTGGACAAGGGGACCCGCCTGCAACGCAAGCTCGCGAGCGGGCAGGGATTTAGAGGGGTTGTGCCAAAAGACTACAAATTCTATAAAACACTTTATAAACTTTAAGAACTTGTAACTTAGTTTTTATATGAAAATAGGTATATTGGGAACCGGTATGGTTGGGAGGGCTCATGCTCAAAAATTAGTCGAGCTTGGGCACGATGTTATGATTGGAACGGGTGATGTGGATAAAACTTTAAATAAAATAAGCGAAAATGATTTTAATTCCTGGTATAAAAATATTGATGGTTTAAAAATCGGCGCATTTACAGAAGCGGCCGTGCATGGAGAGCTGATTATTAACGCAATTAAAGGCGAGATGGCTTTGGCGGTATTATCGTTGCTTTATGATGGGCTGAACAATAAAATTATCATAGATATATCCAATCCGCTGGAATTTGATGAAAAGAGATCTGTAAAACTTTTTGTTTGTAATACGGATTCTTTGGGAGAACAGATTCAAAAAGCTCTGCCGGATTCTTTGGTGGTTAAAACTTTAAACACTGTAAATGCGAATTTGCAGGTTAACCCAAGTTTACTCTCGGATGGTAATCATGATGTTTTTGTAAGCGGTAATAACGAAAAAGCGAAACAATTGGTGGCGAAGTTTTTAAAAGAGTTTTACGGCTGGAAAAATATAATTGACTTGGGTGATATTACAACAGCAAGAGGTACGGAGGCACTGATGATTATGTGGCTTAATCTGTCTACGAAATTTGGAACAGCGATGTTTAATTATAAGATACTTAAGTGATAACTATATGAATAGAATAATACATTTTGAGATCCATGCATCGGATCCAATCAAAATTGCAGATTTTTATGCAAGTGTCTTTGGTTGGAAAATAGAAGAGTGGATACCCGAAGGCGTGGAAAAAATGGAAGATGAAAACAGATATTGGATGATAACTACAGGGGGCGAAAAAGAGCCGGGTATAAACGGAGGGCTTATGTTTAGGAGGGGAGAAAAACCAAAAGAAAAGCAGGCGGTAAACTCTTATGTCTGCACAATTGATGTGAAGTCGCTGGATGATATGGTTACAAAAGTTCAAGATGCCGGGGGGGCATTGGATGTTCCAAGGATGCCAATAAAAGGTATGGGTTGGCTTGCTTATTGCAAAGACCCGGATGGTAATATTTTTGGAATGATGGAAAATGATAAAAATGCCGAGTAAGACGTAAAAAGAAAAAACCGACGAGTGTCGGTTTTAGAGTCTATTTCGCGACCTTTTGCTGGTCGCGAAGCGCCTGGAGTTTACGACGCTCGTTTTCTATATTTTGCAATTGCTCGTCGAGTTTTTGAATGAGCATGCTTTTTGCAGCTGCCAGCTCTTTTTGCTTAATGGCAAGCATTTTTACCAGCTCGTCGATATCTACTTCGATGCCGGTAATTGTTTGCTGAAGTTCTTCAAGGGTTTGCACTTCGAATTGCTCGGGCGACGGAATTGGAGTTTCGTCGGCTGCCGGTTTGCGATGCGCTTTGCTGGCGGCAAGCTTACGTTTCTCTTTGAGTTGAGCTTTGGTCTGCTCTACAAGCTTGTGGGCTGTGAAACCCGGAGCAGCAATCAGGTATCGACGCTTCTCGGTGGCGTGACCGGGTTGCCACTTGGGGTTTTTGAAAAAGATACCCACTGCAGGCGTACCTTTGAAACGGACACCAACCATCTTAACGTATGCTGAGCTGGGCTTTATGGTGGAGTTCCGTTCGATCCATTCTTGCAAGTGAGGTTGGAAACGTTTGCTGTCTTCCTCAAATTCACCTTGCATGATTTTGAGGGCAAGCGCCATGAACTCGGGGTTCGCTGTTACCTCGGGGTGAGAATCAACCGGATTCACGTAGAACACGCCAGGGTCGTCTGCGAAGCGATATGGGATTTTGCCTTTCTCATTATCTCCGATTTTGATGATAACGCCGGCTGAGCAGAATTTTTGCACAACGCTACCCAAAACGTGTTCATCGCATGCAATGTTGTCGGGTGGATCCCATTCGAGGTAAATATCCTCGTGGGCGGCCGGAATTGCAACGCGGAGTTGATTGTCGATTTTTTTTGCCAAACTGCGAAGTTTGTTCCAGACAAAGATTTCGCAGGGCGTAAGATGCAAAGCGTACAGGTAACCGGGTTTTCTTGTGTTCATTGTTGTCCTTTTGGGGTTGAAATGAGGCAAAAGATGTGAAGGAACGATATAGTTATTTATCTTAGTTTAGGGATTCTGTCAACATGGAGTGCTTAACCCAGCCTTTATATTATTGTTTCAATCTGCTAATGTTAAAACATATGAATAGGCTAAAAATTGCTAAAATAACAGAGATATCGGCAGGAATTGCCTTTATCTTGCTTGGGGTCTTGGTGTTTGGTTTGAGCTTTATATCTATGGAATATGGTGATAAAAGCGTTTTTTTACTGATCATCCTGCTCGTTATGGGCATTAGCGGAGTTGAGGCCGGGCTATTTTGGATCAAGCGGTTTTATTTGATGAAAGGCGGTTTGGAGGTTGAAACACCAAAAAGGTTTATTGCCAAAGCCGCAAGCGCCGCTGTGCCAATGATATTTGTAATAACAATTATCAGCATTTGTTTCGGGATAATTGGTTTTAGTGTCGCCTATTATTTTTTGATCAATTACTTGTTGGCCGGTTTCGGGTCTTTGGATATGGTTTGGGTAACCGCGTATATAGTTTTAATTTTGATTTACGTTTTTGTTTTGAGAATGGCTTTTAAAAACAGATTTAAGGATATGCTTAATGATTCTTTGCAAAAAATTATCGGCGAGTATCCTAAAGTGGAAATAGCGGGAGATGATTTGGTTTTGCATTTGGGAAAAGGTTTTTTAGAACAATACCGTGATTTAAAAATTCCTCTCAGAGAGATAGAGGATGTTAAGGTATTGAATCGCTATGAAGGTATGGCTTTATTAAAATATGTTTTGGGTCCGGATATTGAGTTTGGTGTTAAATCCGTGTCAGAAAAAATCAAATATCAACAAGGAAAGATAAAAATACCAAAGTTTTTTTCGTACATGGAAAACTCTACCGGTGCAAAGACGCTATATCTAGCCGGGCCCGAGCTGCTTTATTTAGTTGGAGTGCAGGAGAATGAGGAGCTGAAGAAACTTAAGAGTTTATAAAGTTTATAAAGTTTGTAAAGTTTGTAAAGTTGAATTTTGGTAACTTTTAACTTTATAAACTTTATAAACTGAGGTATATGTTAAGTTGGAACGACCCCACCAGTTATATTCATGGTTTAACGGCTCAGCAGAGGCGGGTTTTGAAGAAATTGGATGTGGAGACTGTGGGGGATTTGTTATCCATCTTGCCAAGAAGGTATGACGATTATTCGCAGTTGGTATCTATCGCAGATATTCCCATTGGTGAGTCAGTTACCATTAAGGCACGAGTGAAATCGCTCGGGAAGATACCAACTTTTCGCAAGAAGTTTGTGATGATTCGCGGTGTGCTCGAGGATGATACGGGCTCGATTGCAATTACTTGGTTTAATCAGCCGTGGATGTTGGAGCAAGTTAAAATTGGCGATGAGATTTATGTTTCGGGTACTGTGAGGCAACATCCAAAATACGGGAGGAGTTTTACCAGCCCAATTTGGGAGCCTGCGAATGCGGAGACTGTGGCGGCCGGGAATATTGCGCCGGTTTATCCGCTTATTGGGCAGGTGACGCAAAAGACTTTGAGGAAGATAATGAAAGCCGCGCTCGATGAGTTTGATGACGCGCCCGAGGTGATACCGGAGGCGGTTTTGCGCAGTGCCAAGCAACCAAAGCTTTTGGATGCTATTCGCTATGCGCATAAACCGGAGACGCAGGACCAAGCCAAAATAGGGCGCCAACGCTTTGCGTTTGATGAAGTTTTTTTATATCAACTGGCACTTCGCCTGGCGAGAGCTAAGGCGGATGAAGGGGGTGCGCCGCAAGTGCCTTTTGATGAGAAGTTCGCCAAGAGTTTTAGCGCCAAATTGCCGTTTGAGCTGACCGCGGATCAGAAGCGGGCTGTTTGGGCCGCATTGCAAGATATGGAAGCATCACGGCCAATGCGGAGGTTGGTGCAAGGTGATGTTGGGTCGGGTAAGACTGCGGTTGCGGCTTTTTGCGCGGCTATGGTTTACAGGCAAGGTTTTTCCGTAGCCATGATGGCGCCGACAGAGATTTTGGCAAAACAGCATGCTTTAACGTTGAGCAGGTTTTTGGGGCAACATCATATTCCGGTTATACTTGTGACTTCTTCGACGAGGATTTTGTATGAAAATGGGGACGAGAAAACGTTGAAGTTATCTGAAGCTAAGGAGAGGATGGCACAGGGTAGAGTCGTTGCGGTTGGGACGCACGCTTTGTTGCAAAGCGGGCAATGTCCGCCGGATTTGGCTTTGGCGATTGTTGATGAGCAACATCGTTTTGGTGTCGCTCAACGCGAAGCGTTAACCGTTGTGGAGAGGCCGGATGCTATGGTGCCACACTTATTATCGATGACTGCCACGCCGATCCCGCGATCATTGCAGTTAACTTTTTTAGGTGACTTGGACGTCAGTGTTATCAAAACCAAACCGGCAGGTAGGAAGCCGATATCAACGCATGTTTTGGTTGGGGATGTGGGTAGAAAAATGGCGTATCAATCAATAGTTGATGCGGCGATAAGAGGTGAGCAAGCTTTTATTGTTTGTCCGCTTATAGACCCGTCGGACAAGTTAGGGTCTAAAAGTGTAGAGTCGGAAGTTGTACGGCTTAAAGCCGGGCCTTTAAAATCTCTCAAGATTTTGACTTTGCATGGAAAGATGACTAATGCGGATAAAGATACGGCGATGAATGCGTTTAAAAATGGTGAGGCGGATGTGTTAGTTGCTACAACTGTTGTGGAAGTTGGAGTTGACATCCCCAATGCTACGATAATGTTGATAGAGAGCGCGGAGAGGTTTGGGCTTGCGCAATTGCATCAACTTAGAGGTCGTATAGGAAGATCTGATAAAGATTGCACTTGTTATTTGGTTGCGACGGATGACTCGGTTTCGATCGATAGATTGCGGGTGATGGAGAGGACGAATGATGGATTTATTATTGCGGAAGAGGATTTAAAGATGAGAGGTTCGGGGAATGTAATAGGAACTCAGCAATCCGGGAAATCTTTGTTTCGCCATGTGCGCCCGTGGGAAGATTTTGGAGTTATGCAAAAAGCCCGCGATGAGGCTGTGAAGTTGATGGAGCTGGATCCGATGCTGGATAATTATGCAGAACTAAAAAAGACGGCTGAATCGCTAACGGAGAGTGAGCATGGGGAATGATTGTCTGAACCTTGATTTGCACGATTATGACGATTCCAAACCGATTATCTGTATATTTGTAGGGATAACCCTTGTGGTTATCCGTGCTGTCGCCAGGGGCGGAACTGTATAGCTTTAGACATGGCACGGATAGACACAAGATCTATCCCTACGATGATCCGATTAGAACCCCCTCTATTAATCTTGTGTTTTTAGCAAGCGTTGTCGCATTTTTCATAAAATGAGGACAGTTTTTGGAAGGGGGTTTGATTGTTTAGGCT
>JARGGJ010000023.1 GCA_029210915.1 Patescibacteria group bacterium | reverse complement strand
AGTCTGATATTTTCGCTTTGTTGACGAGCATATCTCTATTTTAGCATAGAGTTTGCTAGTCTAGAGCCTTGTTATTTGTAATTTGTTAATTAAACGTTCTTTATTATTTAGTATTTATTATATAAATAAGTACCGCTCACTTTGTTATTTATTATTTGTTATTTGTTATTTATTTTCTATACTCGCAAATGTGTTTAAAATCACAAAACTTACATAAAAACATCGAAGGCGTCGCCGGGAAGGATGACTTAATAATCTCATTCATCCTATCAACAAGAGTCTCCTGAAATTTTATCTTATCTTCTCCTTCGAGCAAAGGCACCTCATCAATCACTTTGGATCTTACAAAATTATAAGACAAACTCTTCACGGTTAACCCGCGTGCTTCGGATGCCAATTGATACAACCAAAGCTGTTCTTTATCTGTTAATTCGGCTTTTTGCCCCTCTTTCCACTCACCTGTCTTGTAATCGATTATTGCAATCCCACCCTCCACATCATCAATTCTATCAATTTTACCTTTAATGGAATGCTCTCCCAAACGCCAGTCAAAACCTTGTTCTAATGCTCTTACTCTTGGCGTATGCATGGTGCAATCTTCCACAAAATGCTTTATGGCTTTCTTCCCTTCTGCAAAATACTCATCATGCAAATCCCTGCTCGTATACCAAGCGTCTATCCAACTCTCTTCATATATTTGCAAAGCTTCATCCAACCCAACCGTAAAACCATCCGGCTTTTGCGACGTCTCCGCGGCATCAAACAAACTCACTTGCTTAACTCCCGATCGCTCCAAATGCCGTGCTAATATCATTTGCAACGCAAGGTGCACGGATTGCCCGAAACTGCGTTGGTAAGATCCTAAAATCGGTATTCGATAGATATGAGCAAACTTATATTGCATCGGGCATTTTTTATAGGCAACGAGTTGCGTAAAAGAAAATCTACGCTTAAGTGGAAAAACCTCTCTCCAAGCATCTTGTTCAATCGATCCGATTTTTGGTGCTTCAAGCCCATGCGTATCTACTGCTTCGCGATGCGGAGCGATAGGAACCTCCAGCCCAGACTCCTCAAAAAAACTGGATGGCTTCTTTTTCCTGGTTCCTCCATACGCTTCTGCCCCTGTCAGCACTAATCGACGCTTAGCGCGCGTCATAGCCACATAAAATAACCTGCGCTCTTCCTCTATATGCGCATCGCCTTCTTGCAAACGCTCTTGCACCAATCCATCCGGCAATGGGATAGCCTCCGATCGTCTACGCGTTGGAAAACGCTGATCAACCAGTGTCACTAAATATACAGTATCAAACTCCAATCCTTTAGACGCATGCACTGTCATAATCCTCACCATATCAGGCCCGCCTTCAGCATCAGCATGAAGCGCACCCTGCTCACCGCTCTCTATCTCCATTCGAAGCTCCTCAATAAACTCTTTCAAGTTCGGTGCATTGGTCGAGTGCTCATATCGCCTAATTCTCGCCACAAACTCATTCAGCAAAGCGATTGATTCCACCTTATCTTTCTCCGGTTGCTTTAACAGATGTGCCAAATATCCCGTTTGCTCCAGCGCAACATGCAAAACAGTAATCGGAGTATCCCGCCTGGCCGTCTCTGCCAGTTTTTCTAAATTAATTGCCAATGTCTCAAGCCTCTTCGCAGACTCCGGTTCATCTTTCAAAAAGAAATTCGCAGATCCTAACGACTCAAATAAGGATATACCTTTACGCTCGGAAAATTTAAGCAATTGCAATATCGCCGCATGAGGAATCGGATAACTGGGTAAATGTAAAAGTCTCCATAACACTGTATTGTCATGCGGGCGTACAACAGATGTCAAAAGCGCAATTATATCCAAAATAACCGGTTTGGTATAAAGCCCGCGCAACGCAAAAAACTTAAACGGAACCCCACGGCGCTCAAGTGCTTGTACAAACGGAATCGCATCATCATTAGATCTAACCAGAATGGCATTATCACTCCAAGATAACTTTTCCGAATGCCTTGCCACAATATCATCCGCGACCCATTCCGCTTCTTGTTGAATACTCGCATCCCAATGCACCTGCACTTGCGCCCCCGCTCCCTGAAAAGCCTTCAACTCTTTATTCAAACCCTGATCTGCAAGCGAGACCTCCAAACGATTGGGATTATTCTTAGTAATCAAAGTATAAGCCGTATCCAACACTTCTTGATGCGATCTGTAATTATCAACCAGTGCCACAGTTGCCGTATCTTTATAATCATCTTTAAATTGCAAAATATTTGCCAAAGAAGCTCCTCTAAACTTATAAATCGCCTGGTCGTCATCTCCCACTACTGTAATATTCCGATCCGGCTCGGCCAAGAGCTTTATAAGCTCATACTGCGCCCAATTGGTATCCTGAAACTCATCTACAAGCAGATACTTAAATTGCTTGCGATATCGATCCAAAACCGCCGGCCTCTCTTTAAACAGTCTCAGTGTCTCCATTATCAAATCCCCAAAATCCAAAACCCCTTCATCGCGCAAAATCTTTTGGTAAGCCGCGTAAACATCCGCCAATTCTTTCAACCGTTTCTTCTCTCCCAAAACTATCTCAGTATCACCATCCAATTTTACATTCTCCGCAAACTCGACATAACGATCCGGCCCGATCCCCTCATCTTTCGCGCGAGATATGTGCCGTAAAAGAGCCTGCAAAAACTTTACCGGATTCCCCAATGGACGGTAATGATCCAAAGGTAATTCATCAAAACGCCGTTTCAACATTAACCAAGCGTCAGTATCACTTACCAACCTAAAAGTATTAGGGATCCCAATTTCGAGCCCATGTGCTTCTAAAATTCTTTGACACAAACCATGAAACGTATGTATCCAAAAATCATATGTGCCAATTGGCAACATCTCGAGCACCCTATCCTCCATCTCTTGCGCCGCTTTCTCGGTAAATGTTACAGCCACAACTTGCTCGGTAGTTAAATTCTTCTCCTGCATCAACCAAACATAACGACGAGTCAAAACGGTCGTCTTCCCCGTTCCAGCCCCTGCGACTATAAGCAATGGCCCATTCTCATGAGTAACCGCCTTTTTCTGCGCATCATTTAACTTTTCTAATAAACTTTTCATGTCAGCAATATTAACCCTTAAGCAAATACCTGTCGAACGTGCTTGATTCTATAAAAATTTTATCCATGCACAAATTTTTCCATTTAAAAAACCGCCTAAACCGGCGGTCAAAGACTTACAAAAGAAACCGAAGGGCCCACGGCAATCTCCATCTCACCCGTACCGGGAAAATAAAGTTCACCGTCCAATGTATAACCCGCTTCTTCGCCAAGTTTCATTCTTATCGATTTCCCGCAAAATGTGGATCGATAAGGAGATTCATGAGGGCGAAATAGTGTATCAACTATACCTTTGGTGACGGTTTCCCGTGGTGGATTATGATACACCACGCACTCAAAACCCTCCGATTTTTTTGCTCTGGGAAATATATTCAAACCCCAGGGCATTCTGGGCATTGTCGAGATAAACATGGCGGCGCTTTTATGCACAAACACCAATTTATCATCCACCCAAATTTCTGCGCTTGTATCATGCGCCACACTATCATAAAACTCTGGTTTGTAATATTTGGATAAGGCAATTTTTGCAAGATGAATGGCACTATCAATAGCATTTCCTCTATTCTTGTAAAACTCCACTAAAAATCTGAAAGCCGAACCATTAACGTATAAAAATCCAATTTGACCTCCTACGTTAATTGTCCGCAATTTTTCTTGTTTGGGGCTTGTGGTACGGTTAAACACATCCAACAGCCTTCTAAGAGTTCTCCTTGGCCCTGTTTTAATACCAAGATTATCAGCCAAGATGTTAAAATTACCGCCTCTAAGAGGCACAAAACCGGGTAATTCATCTGCTCCGTAAACTTTAACGGCCTTTGTCATTACATGGCTAATAGTGCCATCGCCTCCATTGATTGCTATAACGGTAACACCGCACTGCTTAAAAACCATCAAAGCCTCTTCCAGCTCATCAAGGGTATTTGTTACAAACAAAGTCCCTTTATTACTTACTAGCTTTTCCAAATCAAGCCATAAAGTGGGGCGCTTTTTATTTTGTTGCGACTGCGGAGAAGAGATGATCCCCATCTTATGCATTGGTTTATCCTTTGTTTCTTTTTATTTCAAGGTGCGCCGCAATCATGCCTCAAACACAAAAACCCGTCAATCCATCTTTTACAGATCGTAAAAACAACAAACATAATTATGCTGAATAATAACGATAGACTAGAAGCTAGAGGCTGGAAGCATCGATAGAAGTTCGTATACGTTCCATCAACTCTAGATAAAATCTGACATTGATAAGTGTAATCAAGCGATATGCAAGCATCTCATCAACGCTAAATAAATGTCTTACGTATCCTAAAGTATAACGCTCTAACTCTTCATCAAAACCCGTTTCTATAACTCCATGAGATTGCAACAATGGAGTTTTATCATCTTTAAATTTTTCATTGGTTATATGAACCGTCTCATAAAAATCTTCCTTATCTAAATCGTCATGTAGAAATCGATACATCAATCCATGCCGTGCATTCCTGGTTGGTATCACACAATCCATCATATCAACACCTCTTTTTACATATGCGACTATCTCATGAGGCTTAGCTCCTCCCATAAAATACCGCGGTTTATCCTCGGGTAAAACCTCATGCAGTTTTTCCACGACCTTACACGCTTCATCAAACGGTTCTCCTACCGACAAACCTCCTATCGCATAACCATCGAATCCTATCTTAACCAATTCTTTCGCATGAGCCGTTCGACGACTCTCGCTTGTTGCGCCTTGATTGATACCAAAAAGTTGCGCATTGGGATTATTCGATGAATCAAGATTGTGTTCAAAAGATTCTTTGCAACGCTTTGCCCATCTCGTAGTACGGGCTATTGATTCATCAAGCTGATCCTCCGTATAATCCGGTGGAGTACATTCATCAAAAGCCATGACAATATCTGATCCCAGCGTTTGCTGTACCTTCATGGAAAGCTCCGGCGTCAGCATATGTTTAGAACCATCGATGTGCGAGGCAAACTCCGCCCCCTCCTCCGTAATCTTCCTCATCTTCGACAACGAAAAAACCTGGTAACCGCCGGAATCAGTAAGTATCGGTTTCCCCCAACTCATAAAATTATGCAATCCTTTATACGATTCAATCACGTCCATCCCGGGCCTCAGATAAAGATGATAAGTATTTGATAATAAAATCTGAGCTCCCAATTTCTCCATATCCGCCGTCGATAAAGTCTTCACAGCCGCCTTAGTCGCAATCGGCATAAAAAACGGCGTCTTTATAACCCCATGCGCCGTAACAAACTCCCCTCTGCGAGCTTTAGACTTTTCTGATTGTTTTGTCAGTTTAAAAGACATAATTTTATTAGCAATAAATCACCTCTCGCTATATTATTTGTTATATTTTAGTTTATAAAGTTCATAAAGTTTATAAAGTTTATAAAGTTCATAAGACCAGCCAACCCAATAACCACTTTACAAACTTTATGTACTTTACGAACTGAAATTTTAGTTATTTGAAGTTTGTCATTTAGTTCCGCTTCCAGCGACAGCACGGGCGAATACAAGATTTGCACCCTACGAAACTTTGTTATTTATTATTTATTATTTGTTATTTTTTGATAGTTACGGTTGAAGCTCATCCTTCTTCTCCTTGGCAAAAGCAAACCACTCCTCGAGTAGCGACAAAAAGATCTTATACGGTGCCTCAAAGATAAAATCAAAAAAGAATAAAAAGATATTAATACGGCTGATTGATAACGAAAGCCATCTACCGGCGCTTAAAATTGGAATCGAGAAAAAATCCACAATCGAATGCCTCAATGTAACCTTATCATCAATAACAAAATACTCTCGGGCATTCAACCTTATTCTAAAAGCAAAAAAACTAACAACACTTAAGAAGAACAAAAATATCAAAGTAGAAATCCATGTAAATGATATGTAATCCAGCAACAAACTCACGAGTCCGAATGAAACAACAAAAGTCAGCATATAAACCAAAGTCAACATCAATTTTGCTGTAGCGGTTCTTTTGGCGGGAGCGGAAATAACTCTAAGCTCGGGCATACCTTCATTTAATAGCTCATCAATTGCGGAACGTATTCTGGAGGTATTCTCGGGTCCGGGTACTCTGATAAACAACCCAACTATAAACATTAAAACGGCGGGAAAAAGTAAATTGATTGCAAGCGGTTTATAATGTAATTCGGAATATAAAAACAACTCTGCCGGCGCTTCCAGAATCAACGCCATAATCATTTTGGTCAAAAACAAATATATCATCGCGCGAATCGTGGCTCTGCGCACTTTTGCTTTGGTCTTTGTATACCTTTCTTCCGCAACCAAAGAAACAGCCCTCTTAAGTGCTTCCGGATCTTGCAACAACGCATTAACTTCTTCGGGTTTCTTATCGAAAGCGGAAGACATCATGTTTATTGCAACCGCCCAAGGCTTTATCACTCTTTGAAACTTCAAACTCAAAGGATGCCTTAACTGCAATTTAATCCTGCGTTCAACCGCAACCAAACGCTCGGCGATTGGCCTCGGATCATCCATCCAGTTTTGTGGAGTCAACCATTCCGGTAAAAACGCTCTTAACATTTTATAACCCAGAATCTCATCATCGGCTTTTATAACCGTTCTAAAACACGCTAAATAAGTTTGCAATTGAACCTCCGCAGGATCAATTTGCCCGCCGCTGACTTTTATTGAATCATGAACACGATCATACAAAAAAGATACCAAAGCTTTCTCTTTTACCGCATCAACCAATAAATCCTCGATTTCAACAGCTACCATCCCTCGCACCCAATCCAAATGACTTTCTGAACCGGCTTTAACATTTTGTATTAATTGCAACTTATAAATTCGCCAAGAAACATCATCTATACAAGTTTGAGGCATTACACCGTTTGGTAAATACCTGGCGCCAATCATCTCCCTAATTAACCTCTCGGCTATGATTCTTGGATCACGCTCCAGCAACAACAATCTCTTTAACATCCGCAGTATAGCCGCTTTACGTATCAAATGTTCATCTTTATAGTCCACTGCATTCCTAATTTTTTCGTAAATAAAAGCAAACCTGCCCACTGCTGCGTGAACGGTTATATTCTCGTCACTTTGATAGCTTTTTTGGCTAACTTTAGAGAAAATTTCTTGAATTTGCTGTATGTATTGCCTGGAGTAAGCCATAAATGACTAATGCGCTTTACACACTACTTGATTCTACCTATTTTGACCAGCCCCAACAGTTGGGTTAAATAATCAATCACCAATATTCCAATCATCAATAAATCATCAACATCCAATAAATCAATAACCAAACAAACCCAATATAGACATACTTCGAATAAATTTGATAAGGTTTAGACATTAATAAATATCGCACCGGCGATCTCCTTCATTGGAGATTGGAATTTGGTGATTGGTTATTTCAAGTTTATGTGGCTCGCCTTACTCGCTGCAATTGTTGTCCTCGGATTTGCTCTGCTTATCCGCCAGTTCGAAGAATCCTCCAGAGAATTTAAAAAACCCTTTTGGATAATTGTAGGCATCTTTTTTGCACTTTATATCGGCGCTACGATTTTCATATCATACAGAATCAACGTTTATAGTGCTGAATCCAATCCCTCCGCAAAAACCAATAACAGCGTAAAAATAATCGACACTGATTTTGAAGAAGTTGACATGCGGACGAGACCTTAACATTTTGAACCTTGATTCGTCGCGTTAAACGCGATTCGCACGATCATCGCTCACAATTTTACCTTGATTATTATATATTTCGGATAATCAAGGTAATTTGAGTGAAGAATCATGGTAAATCAAGGTTCCAAATAAAAAAATGCCGGAGTCGAGCCAAGCTCAATGGAGGCCTCCGATATTATTATTTATTATTTATTATTTATTATTTATTATTTATTATTTATTATTTAATATCATCCGTCTTCCTCTTCCCCGCAGGCTTCCGCACTCCCCCTTTTTGCATTGGCATCATGTTTAATTCAGCAACGTACTTATCGAAAAACTTTTTAAAGTTTTTCTCGGCAAAATGCTTATATTCAACATCCTCCGTATTAACAAGCTTTTTATTTTTCTTGATAGCTCTCAAGGCCTCTTGCTGTGCTCTAAACCAAGCCCATTCGCTTGTAAACACGTACCAACTATATTCCCAAAGCTCATCCGCAGATTTATCGGTTTCCCTTTCAACAAGTTCTTCCGATACATTTAACATGTTCATCAAACGATTAATCATGGAATTCATCTCCGGCAACTCCAATCCTTTTTGCATTCTAACTTCTTCCTCAACAAGCGCTTGCAATAATAAAGCACGCAAACATTCGAGTGCTTCAAACTTGCTTAATTGTAGGCTGTAAAACTCTGTCTGCATAAACAAAAAATCCGTCTTTAGGATAATTCTATAATAAACCGTCTAACGTCTAACGTCAAACATGATTAGTAAGGGACGACCACATGGGGATCGTCCGTACGGTTTTAACTATTAGGTATTGATATTTAATAATTAATTGGTTATTGTAAATTGGTTATTGGTTATTGCGAATTGGTTATTGTTTTGTTGCCTGCCCTCCGTAGCTTTATGCGTAGGAGGGGTTATTGATTATTATTTTTGTCATGCAAAAATTGTTACTCCACGCTTGTTGCGGTGTTTGCAGTGCATATGTCCCCGAAAGGCTTATGCCCGATTTTGACGTGGCCATTTATTACGAAAATTCCAACATCTACCCATCACAAGAATTCTATAAACGCCAAGAAGCGGCCAAGATCATGGCAGATGGATTTAACCTCCCTTTTATCGAAGCCGACTACAAACCCGCCGACTGGTTCCGGCACGTCAGAGGCCTTAAAAACGAACCCGAGCGGGGCAAACGTTGCGATGCATGCATCTATCATCGCCTAAACAAAACTTTTCAATACGCGAAAGAAAAGGGCTTCACCGCCGTCGCGACAACACTCTCTGTCTCCCGTCGTAAAGATGTAAACCAAATCAATACAATTGGATACGCCCTCGCCAAGCAATACGGCATAGAATTCGTTGGCCGTGATTGGAAAAAACAAGAAGGCGAAAAAATCTCTCAGAGGCGCGCCAAAGACGCCGGAATTTATCGCCAAGAATACTGCGGGTGTGTTTATTCCCGGAAGAATGTCTGAACCTTGATCACTCATCGTCTTGAACCTTGATTTCCGCCAGAGGCGGATCTGCCTATGGATGAAAACTTGATTACGAGCCTTATTACCTTGATTATTTATCTTATTATCTAAACCTTGATTATCAAACCGATTCACAACCAAATTTACTTGATTATCCGTTTTATTCGTAGGGATAAACCCTTGTGGTTATCCGTGCTCTGTCTACAGCATTCCAGTTCCACCTTCGGTGTAAGCACGGATAGACACAAGATCTATCCCTACGTAATATTATTTAAATCAACTCCCATAGCAATAAAGTAAATTTGGGCGAGAATCTGAGCCAAAATCAAGGTTCAGACATTAGTTAATCAAAAATCAGACAAAAAAAGACCGAACAACCGCTCGATCTTAATTATGCATCATGCATTATTCATCATGCATTAATATACAAGCACAGGCACTCCCTCATCCGCCCATCTATAAATCCATTGAATGTTTGATAAGTTCACGTTCACACATCCGTGGCTCATTGGCCTGCCAAAATTATTGTGCCAGTAAGCGTAATGAATGTATGTATGCGGATATATTCGCAAATTATATGGCACGTTGCCTAAATCGTAATTATCCGGACTCCCCGGAGCATATGTCCACGCATATCTTACAACCGGCGCTTTAAGTAAAACCGAATGCAATCCTTTACGAGTCCAGAAACCATATTTGCCACTCGAAATCAAAAAAGTATTTACCAACCTGCCATTTTCATAAGCCCGTAAACGCTGTTGCTTAAGATCGACAGTGATGTGCTTACCGCTTGTTGTAGAAGCAAACTCAACCACGGGGAACTCATTACCTTTTGGATCCTCTATCACATATTCAAAATCCGAATAATGAATCGGATAAACATACAAATCTTTATCATCAACCTCTATTGCACCTTTTGCATATTCCAATATATCTTCTTTCGTTCGGAGTGCTTTTCGTTTGTACGCCTGTTTTTGAACATGCCATAATAATTCCGGATTATTTTCATCATGAACAATTCCCATTAAGCCGATGCGAGCCGATATTGGTACTTCCCTCTCTTCATCTACGCTTGCCGCTGATAATATTTGCGGCCAAGTTTTGACTTGGGCCAGTAACATAAATCGCTCAAATAATCTGTCATCTTTTTCGGATATCTGATATCTTCGCGACTCAACAGGGTCTATATACCATATCCTGCCCGACTCTTTCTCTTTCACAAAATCTCCCGCGTATTCTCCGCGTGAAAAAGTATAAGCCCTGGCATCTGCTTTCGATGCTCCCGCAAAAATCCCCACAGATAACATAAATATTACTACGACTCCAAGCCGTAATGTATTGAACTTTATCATATAAAATCATTATACAAACTAACTTCCAAACTGTCTAACACATACGTAAAACGTTTAACACCAACACTCACACATGCGCTCAATCCCCTCATCTCGCAAGTTAGAGTATTACAGACAAACGTTAAACATTTTCAACGCTAATGGATATCCATCATGCGTTCGACGTTTGACGTTCGAGGTTCGACGTTTGACGTTTTTGAATCAGTATAGACATCTAAAAATATTTAAGATATAATCGTGCCGTCATTTTTAAATTAACAGTCTAAACATTCATAACATATTGCGATTTACCAAAAACACGACAATTATTTATATAATTCGCGCAGATTCGTAATTCGTAATGCCCCTATGTTCAAAAGAAAGTTTCTCTTGCCGATTCTGGGAATCTTATTCATGATCCCCGCCCTTGTGAGTGCCGCCGAACACGCCGAAGAAGGCGCCGCCCACGGAACCAGCCATGCTGTTATCGTATTGGCTTTTATCGCGCTCATTGTAGTCTTGGCAAAAATTGCCGGAGCGGTTGCCGAAAAATTTAATCAAGTTTCCGTTTTAGGCGAGCTTTTACTTGGTGTATTGCTCGGTATCCCAGTTTTGTTCGGTATCCAATTTTTTGATGCTTTTAAAACCGATGAATTCGTTCTCCTATTCTCCGAGTTCGCTGTTATTCTTTTGCTGTTCCAAACCGGCCTGGAATCAGATTTATACAAAATGGGTAAAGTGGGTATCCCGGCTTTTCTTGTCGCGATTATTGGTGTTATCGCTCCATTTCTACTTGGTACTTACATTGTAGGGCCATGGCTTATGCCCGGATTAGACTCAACATCCTATCTTTTTCTTGGCGCAACATTAACCGCGACATCAGTAGGTATTACAGCCCGCGTTTTCAAAGATTTAAAAATGCTTCAATCACGAAGCTCCCAAATTGTTCTTGGTGCCGCTGTTATCGACGATGTTTTAGGTTTACTCATCCTCGCCGTTGTAGCCGCCATAGTTACAGCCGGTCATGTTAGCACGGGTGAAGTTGCTATTATTGCAACAAAGGCACTCGCCTTTTTGGTAGCCTCTATTGCGATAGGACGCTTAATCGCACCCTATGTTGGTACCTTCTTATCAAAAGTTCATGCCGGAATAGGCATGAAAATGGCTATGGCGCTCTTCTTTTGTCTTGGCTATGCGTATCTATCAACCCTGGTTGGCTTAGCCCCTATCGTTGGAGCTTTTGCGGCAGGTTTATTATTGGATACGGTTCACTTCAAACGCTTCCGCTCACCTCGGCTTGTTCGCGAAATCGAAGAAGCGATGACAGAATGCACAGATAACAATGTTAAAGTTTGTGTTACCAAAGCAATCGACGAGCATCGCCATCGCCACGTTGAAGATCTTATCGAAGGAATCTCACAATGGGTTGTTCCGGTTTTCTTTGTGATCACAGGCCTTCAAGTAAACCTTTCCGTCCTTGCAAATGTAAATGTTCTGCTTGTAGCCCTCGGCCTTACGGTCGCCGCCATTGTAGGTAAACTGGTGGCTGGCTTTGCCGCAGGCAAAGGAGCGGATTGGAAATCTGTTGGTGTTGGCATGATCCCCCGCGGAGAAGTCGGCCTCATCTTTGCCAACGTCGGCAAAGCCTTGGGAGTCGTTAACGACGAAGCTTTTGCCGCAATCGTCATCATGATCATCATCACCACAATCTTTACCCCGGTTGTTCTCCCAATGATTGCCAAAATGAATGAGAAAAAAGAAAAGGTACAAGCTACGGCTTAATCCCCCAACCCCACAGCTAAATCGCGTTTAAAAGGGGGCGTAAAAAAATCCCGGCACATGCTGGGATTTTTTTGTTTTTTGATTTAAAATACGAACTGACAAAAAAGTTGAGGCGACCAAAATAAGAAGGTCTCACAATATAAGTTCCAAACATCATGCATTATGCATCATGAATTGAATATAGTAATGCCGCAGGCCACGCTCATTCTTAATTCTCCTGACCCTCGAAGCTTCATGACCCCCGTAGCTTCCAGCGAAGTGGGTTAGCGTAGTCGGTTAATTCTTAATTTATAATTAGTATTTCAGATTAGTTGTTTGGTTATGATAAATATAAATTGTAACGATTGTAAAAATCACTGTTGTGGCAGTAATCCTCATTTAACTCCTGTTTTATTACCCTCAGAAGAAGAAAGATTTAAAGAAAATTCACAAATCGTCGAAACACCTTTTAGAGAAATGCGGACGTTGGGAAAAAAGGAAAATGGCAATTGTATTTTTTTGGATGATAAAACCACAAAATGCACCATTTATAATGAAAGACCTTTAGAATGCCGGCTTTATCCATTTTTACTTGATTTTTCTTTTGGAAAACCAAACACAAAATTAGATAAAAGATTTTGCCCCAATCTTAATACACTTTATTTCGATAAAGATGAGATTTCCGCCTTAATCAAAAAAGAACAATTTCCCAAAGACTGGATAAAGGCATATGGTGTATTAGAGGATTACTAACACGCTCCCTTGCTCAACATCACCAAACCCTCACCCAACGATCTGATCCGCCAAAAAAGTAACAAAAGAATTAATTCTGTAATATATGAAGTATAATAAACTCGTCAGAGATAAAATCCCCGAAATAATCAAAAGCAATGGATCAACCGCAATCACACACATCGCATCCGATGCTGAATACCATCAAAAACTTAAATCTAAACTTCTGGAAGAAGTTAATGAATTTTTAGAATCAGAAACAATAGGTGAAATGGCAGACATTTTTGAAGTAATAACCGCTATTAATAAATCCAAAGATTGGAATATTGAAAAGATTGTAGAAATTCAAAAAAGAAAAAGAGAGGAGCGGGGCGGATTTAATGAAAAAATCATTCTTGATGAAACTATAGACTAAGTTGACTTGCAACCCATTTGGCACCGCATCGACCACGGCACCCCTCGCCTAATAAAAAATAACGATTCCGGGCTATCTCAATTCTCGCCTGACTTAAGCCATATTTCCACCTCATTTCGGAAACTTTTTATATTTCCCTAACTATATTCTGCAACCCATGCTATTGTTTAATTGAATTCCCCAGCCTGTAAAAAATAAAAAATTTATATTAAAAAATACGCCATTACACCATACATTACAACATATATGAATTTTAATATTTCACGTTCAAATTTGATGATAATTTTAATCATAGCCTTATCTGTAATTGTGGTGCTAATTTTTATTTTTCTTAATCAATCATCTTCGCCGGCAATTGATGAAAAAAGAATTTGCCATCAAACTAATCTTCCTTACCAAAATCCGGCTTTACCAATAGATGAAAGAGTTACCGACCTGATGAGCAGAATGACTGACGAGGAAAAAATAGGACAAATGGTTTTGATCGAAAAAAACAGTATCCACGGTACCAATGATATTACTAAATATAATATCGGCGCGTTATTAAGCGGCGGCGGAGCTGGGCCAAAACAAGAGACTCCCCTGGCATGGCTCATGATGATAAACGATTTTCAATCTGCCGCCAAAGATACTTGTTTGGGTATACCGCTTTTATACGGAATCGACGCCATACACGGCCATGGCAATGTTCTTGGAGCTACGATCTTCCCTCATGCCATCGGCTTGGGTGCCACCAAAGACCCTGATTTGGTGAAACGCGTCGCCAAAGCAACCGCTGATGAAATGGCCGCAACCGGAATTTATTGGAATTACGCTCCCAATCTTGATGTGGCAAATGATATCCGCTGGGGTAAAACATACGAAACCTTTGGATCAAATCCGGAAAACGTGGCGCAACTGGGAGTTGCCTATTTGGAGGGTATGCAAGATTCACCTAATGGCTACTTTAATGTCTTGGCAAACCCCAAACATTTTATCGGTGGTGGAGATATGGAATACGGCACATCCCGCAATAAAAAATTCATGGTGGAAGAGGGCAACATAACCATTGATGAAAACACTTTGCGTCAAACTCACCTGATTCCTTTTCAAAAAGCCATCGCCTCTAAGGCGCGGGTTATTATGGTGGGCACCGCCACTTGGCAAGGTAAAATGAATTCCGACAATCACCATCTTTTAACAGAGATTCTAAAAAATGAGTTGGGATTCTCGGGATTTATTGTCTCCGATTGGTATGGTGTTTATCAGATCGAATCCAGTAAATATAATTCTTTAGTCAGAGCGGTGAATGCGGGGATTGATATGGTAATGACGCCGTTTGATTACAAAGATTTTATCTCTAACATGCTGGCAGCATTATCCAGTGGCGATATAACCAAAGAACGCATAGACGATGCCGTCAAAAGAATTTTAACGGTGAAATTCGAGACCGGCTTATTCGACCGCCCTCAAGCACAACCCGAAGGATTATCTATCATAGGCAACAATCAACACCGAGAAATAGCCAGGGAAGCTGTTCGTAAATCACAAGTGTTATTGGAGAATAAAAACTCTCTATTACCTCTTCCCAAATCATTGGGGAAAATCATCGTAGCCGGTTCCTCTGCCGACAATCTCGGCCGTCAGGCGGGCGGATGGACAACTGAGTGGCAAGGAATAGATGGGAATTATGGAATTGTAGGAACCACAATTCTTGAAGCTATACAAAATACAGTTTCCAAAGATACGGAAATTGATTATAATAAAAACGGTAACTTCTCCATAACTAACAATCTCGCAGATGTTGGAATTGTCGTTGTGGGCGAAAAACCTTATGCCGAAGGATGGGGAGATACTGCTAACCCAATTCTAAGTTCTGAAGATCTAACCGCAATAGAAAAAGTTAAAGCTAAGAGCAAAAAAATAGTAATTATAATAGTCTCCGGACGCCCATTGGATATTAAAGAGCATGCCAAAAACTGGGACGCAATCTTAGCAACCTGGCTCCCCGGAAGCGAAGGGCAAGGTGTGACCGATGTCTTATTCGGAGATTATCCTTTCACGGGAACACTGCCGGTAAAATGGGAATTAAACTAGCGTCGCATGCATTTTTACTATTATGAACGATTTTTTATAAGTTCATACATTAAAAAACCATATGCCCTCAAAAAACCCTCAGAACAAAAAAATTTACTTTACGCTATTAAGCGCCAGTGTTATTTCCATAATCGCGGTTTTACCATACGCTTTTACCCTGCAAGCCGACTTACTAAAACTTTCCCCTCTTCCTCTCCCTGTTTTAGCTTTAATTTCCATTGTCCAAAGCTCAATCCTTTTTGCGATTGCGATCTATCTGGGTTTAAAACTATCAAATAAAGTTGGCCTCGGCTTACCTATTCTGGAAAATTATTTTAAAACAAAAATGATAGAGCCCAGTCTAAAATCCATTTTTTTAAATTCCGGTTATTATGGCGTAATAGCAGGTGGATTGATAATTATATTCGATTTTGTATTTAAATATCTAGGTGTAAGCATCACGCTCGGAATGAATCAAATTCCTCCACTTTGGCAAAGAGTTATCGCATCTTTATACGGCGGCATTAGCGAAGAATTACTATTGAGGTTATTTTTCATGTCCTTGGTAATCTGGATATTTAGTAAAATCATGCGTACCAAAACCGAAATTACTAAAAATAATTTCATCATGTGGTTTTCCATAATCTTTGCGGCCATTATTTTTGGTTTAGGTCACTTACCAATCACCTCCAGCTTAACTGCTATAACTCCGTTGGTAATTTCTCGTGCCATTATACTAAATGGCATTGGAGGAATTATTTTTGGTTGGTTATTTTGGAAAAAAGGTTTGGAGCATGCCATGATTGCGCACTTTACCGCAGATATTGTCATCTTGGCAATTTTTCCGCTTATAATCTCTTTTTTTAATTAATATCACATAAAATTGCATGTTCATACTTAACTCTTACCAAGCACTACTTAGTAAGATCTATAAAAAGCTATGATCAAATCTAAAATGCTTATATTAATTAAGCTCATTCATACTATAATTTGGGCAATTATGGCAGCCGGCGTATGCTATATTTTCTACGCAGGCATTACAAATACTTTTAACTCTTACTTATCATTTTTTTAATATTACTTATTTTTGAGACTATTGTCCTAATCATCAACAAATGGACATGCCCGCTAACACCCATCGCCGAAAAATACACGACTAATAGAAAAGCTAATTTTGACATCTATCTCCCAAATTGGTTAGCTAAACACAATAAAGCCATTTTTGGCATTATTTTCATAGTAGGTCTATCCTTAGTAATCTTTAACCGGATAAAAAATTTTTAATATATTATCAGTAAAAAAAGACTATGCAATTTGTAAAATGCTTGATAGCATCTAAATCCAAATCAAAAATATATTAATCAACCAAATTATGAAAAAAACCCTATTTTTAGTATTTATCTTTTTTGTAACAATCCAAGCCGGTTGTAACGTCCCCGAAAGTATTACAGTCCAAAAAAATTCACCAACGGAAGTAATTTCCGGCGAAACTTTTACCTTTTCTGTAGATATTAAAAACGCTGATAACAAAGATCACGAATTAAGAAGTATAGATATAGATAAAACCTTCTTGGATGGAATCATGATTGTTAGCACAACCCCAGTTACCAGCGAAGAATACGAAGTATTTGGTCAGCATATATTTGAATTTAAATCGGATATACCTGCAAACTCTACAAAAGAAGTTATATTTAATGCCAAAGCAATTAAATCCGGCGATTTCTCCGGCGACTTTGATATCTGCATAGATGGCGATGCATCTTGTTTATTTAATTCTATAAGAATATTAGTTAATTAAACTCAAGTACTTATGCTAGATTTTATCTTTGAGATATTATTAGAAATACTATTTTACATAGTATTTCTTCCAATTGCTTTTATCGTATCAACACCTGTAATTATTGTTAAAAGCTTTTTCGGTAAAAATAGTTATATCAATAACTTAAAAGCAAATTACGCAAAAGTTTATCACTGGTGGAAAAGGAATTAATTTATGTCGATCGATACAAGTTTATATATTAATAATCCCATTCCAAACCTCGCGGATACCACAAAAAACAAGCAAGGATACCGGCAACACCCCATAGATTCTACCCACAATCTCTACAGCGAGGCTTTTGCCGACATCCGCGAGTATGGCCTGATAGGTGATAACTTCTACCACCGCACCGACAATCCTCCCTACTTTGAACAGATCCCTCATTCCATCCCCGACCTATTACTCCGCCTTAGCGTCATCCAAAGATTACAATTAGTAGACAATGAACTCAAAAAATCAAATCTTGAGCTGTATTTTTTTGATTGCTATCGCCCTATCGAAGTCCAAAATTATTTTCATGATGTCTGGGTCCCCAACCGACTAAAATCCGATCACCCTGATTGGTCGGAATCTAAAGTACTCGATGAAACAGAAAAGTATTGGGCCAAAGGCGCACCCTCAAGTAATGAGGTAGACCCCAACTCCCCGCCTCCCCACTCTACCAGTGCCGCCTGTGACCTCACAATCCGCAAAAACTCGGGAGAGCACCTCTTCATGGGTGGAATCTTCGACGATGCTTCAGATATATCCAACACCGACTTTTTTGAGATTGAATCGCAAAAAAGAACCCTCACATTTTCCGAAATCGAAGCCTTACAAAATCGCCGGCTCCTCTATCACCTAATGACAAATACCGGCTTCGCCAACAACCCAACCGAATGGTGGCATTACTCCTACGGCGATCAAATGTGGGCTAAACTCTCAAATCAGCCAACAGCTTTTTATTCAAAAATTATTTTCTAATATTGACATTATTGCTAAACTCATATCTAATGATATATACATTAACTAATATAAATTATATGATTCTAACAACAAGCGAAACAATCCCGGGTAAGCAAATTACACAAATCCTAGGCATTTCCCGTGGCAGCACTGTTCGAGCACGTAACGTCGGCCGTGACATCTTTGCAGGGCTAAAAACATTAATAGGTGGTGAAATCAGTGAATATACAAAGCTACAAGCCGAAGCTCGCGAACAAGCTATACAACGCATGCAACAAGATGCTGAAAAACTGGGTGCCGATGCCATAATCAACATCCGTTTGCAATCATCTACTATTATGCAAGGCGCTTCAGAAATTCTAGCTTACGGCACTGCTGTAAAACTCAACTAATATGGATTGGAGTTTTCTGCCAGCTTTATTTTATCTTGCAATAATAATTACAATTATTTATTTGATTGTAAAACGTATTAAAGATAAAAAAGACGAATCATTCGAAGATAGAGATAACTAAAAAAATCCCTGTTATTGAACAGGGATTTTTATTTTGTATATATGATATAATCTATGCATATGAATATCGAAGTCGAAATCCGTGCATTCATCACCAAAGAAAAGTATCAAGAACTTTTAGACTTCTTTAAACAAAATTCAAAGCTCATCTAAGAAGACAAACAAGAAACTTTCTACTTCGATTGCCACGAAGACCTCCGCATTCAACGCAATAATTCATACTCCAAAATTTGGCTCAAAAAAGGCAAGCTCCATGATGATCAACGCGAAGAGATTGAAGTTAAATTCGATAGAGATCAATTCGAAGAACTCGAAAAACTCTTTTTAGCACTCAACTATCAAGTCGAAATAAAGTGGTTTCGTGATAGAAAAAAATTTGAATGGGAGGGAATAAAAATTTGCCTCGACCATACTTTGGGTTATGGTTATATAATCGAATTGGAACTATTGTCGGACAATGAACACAAAGATGACGCTTTATTGCTTATTCAAGAGAAACTAAGTCTACTTAATGTAGACATTACTCCCAAAGAAGAATTCAACAAACAATTCGAGTTCTACAAAGCCAATTGGCAAAAACTCACCCAACCTTAAAAGTCTTCGTCCAAAGGCAAAACCGCTTGTTTACGGAAATCAAAGTTTAGTTAATAAGATAATAATCAAGGAAATCTTGGTCTAAAATCATGATTAATCAAGGTTCAAGACAATAAGTTATACTGCTACAACATCAAAAGATTCCAACCAAGGATTTGCACATATTTTGGAAATCATTAACCCGCCAGCCAATAAACCATCCTTTATCTTACATTGTTTAGAATACGGCAAAGGTCATCAAATCTACGAATGCGATAGCCTCGAAAAAGCGACTCGCCTTTACGAAACCATGTTGAGCTTTGGCTTTCCTGCGTTAAATGGTAATGCCAATGTATCTCATTCTTACGAAATCGCAAGAGGCGACCCATGGTTCTACGCTGCTTAAATCAAAAAACCTCAAACTGAGGTTTTTTAAATTAATCATTATAAAATTTTTTGTCTTCTCGAAATCTTCAAGATTCATCATAATCTATTATTGATTACGAAAAAACCAATCACCAAATTTCATAAATTGATTGTTTTTCTTATAATATTCTTGCCATTCATCCATTTCTAAATCCGACATTTCTGATAAGGTTTTATTCGCAATATTTTTAAGAGGAATATACAGCCTCCAATAATCCGACATCATCTCGCGTTTTATTGGCCGCAAAGAGTTTGCAATCTTACCTTTTTCGATTAAAGTGAAAGTTTTATACTTCCCCTTTCCGTAAACGTAAGCTAGTGTCATCCGCCACTCCGCTTTCCTATTTTTTACTCCTTTTAACATTCTTAACACATTTTTAACCCCCAATGTTTTCAAAGAAAACTTAATATGTGTCATTGGAAACCCGCCTAAAACATCGATAAAAAATCCTGAATCTTCAACAATCACCGGCTTATTCAATATCGCATAAGCTTGTTTGGCTTTTTCCAAAGCAATCTCTGCCGGATCCTCGGACCGGCTTTCTACCAAATCCAAATTAATCTGTTTTACAGAAATACCAAACTGTTTCAAAGCAATTTTGGCATTTCTCACTTTTCCTTTATTTGATGTAACGAAATATACCAACATAATAATATTGTAAAATTAAAATTGACGGTTAAACCGTCAATTTTGAATCTTTAAGGCATCAACGAGTCACTCGGATATGTAACAGATGCTCTATGATCTGCCGGGTTAAAATCCACTGCTCCGGCAATATCCGGCAGTGCGAATTTATAATCCATATAGAATGCGTCGGAAATATCATCAATATTTCTATTCCACAAATCACCATACAATTCCTTTGCGGCCGTTTCTGACATTACCCAATGCAACACACCGCCTTTTGATATGGCGTAAACTTTTGGATCTGTCATAAACTTCACCATCCTAACTCCGGGTTTGTATGTAACATTGGCGCCAAGCGGAATTGATGCCAAATCTTCAAGTGAAATCTCGCTTACACCGGAGAAATCAGAAAACCAAGTAAAGTAAACCTTAGCATTTGGAAAAGCATGACGCTTTCCATCAGATCCTACATAGTAAACCGCACTATCGGCTTGCGTATCAATATTTCCATCATCCGGTAGCTTAATTAATGCATGTATCGCAACACCAATATCATCTAAATTATCAAGAAGCGCCTGATCTGCTATAGATGTAGGAGTGATCGTCAGCGGTATGTAGCTTCCACCACCACCTCCACCGCCGCCGCCACCTCCACCGCCGGTGTTTGTATCAGTGTAGTCAAAAATCGCAGAATCCGTTGAAACATCAGCTAAATCCTGTATGTCTGTATAAGTAACATTACCGGTAATATCCCCCGTTATGGCTATTTGTCCGTTATTGATACCAATTGCTCCGGAATTTACCAATAAAATAGCTGATGCATTCCTAAATATTCCGGTGGCCGGCCCCGTCTCGGTTAAGGTAAACGTTTCCGAATCTCCGCCCGCTGTAAGCGTAATAGTGAATGTTTCCGCAATTGAACCGTCCAAATTGCGATTCGCGTCTGTAACAGTGACATAAATATTTCCCGGTGAAGCGATAGAGGCTGCCTCAACTCCAATATTATTTGTAATCTTCACACTACCCGCGTGTAATATGGTGCTTGAAGCATTTTCCATCACCAAGCCAGTATTAACATATGTACCCGCTGAATATAATGAATAATCACCTATGAGCAAAGTCGATGAAGTATTATTAAACGCTACTGTTGTACTGGAGTTACCACCCAACGATGCTGTCCCGGATGTTTTATCAATTATAAATGAATCCATTACTAAACTTGGCACAACTTGATTATCAGAACCGCCAAATACGGTTTGATTACTGCCCAGCGCGGTAAATGTACCATTATTTGTAAATCTGGCATTAAACGTCAACTTACCGTTCGTATTGATTATGCCGTTATTTATCAAATCATCATTATAAATGATATGACTTGTAGCCGAAGTTTGATCGATCGTCCCATTATTGGTTGTAGTTGCATTGTGAGTAATAGTCGACCCCGATATACCCGATTCAAATAATCCATTGTTTACATAAGTATCATTAAAGGTCATCGAGCCTGATATTGTTCCTAAATTTCCCGTGGATGAAACCGGACCATTAAATATGAATACCCCGCTTGTTGAAGTTACAACATTTCCAGCGGCAACTGTTACCGCACCATCAACGCTAAGCGATGTGCTCTGCACATCAAAAGTACCTGTACCTGTCACCGTCAAAGCTCCGGTAAGCGTTAAATTTGTAAAATTATTTACAACAGCCCCAACCTTATCAATTTCCAAATCAACAAAATTGCCATAATATAAATCAGCATCTTGCGAACCATACATCCTCACCAATCCCGTTCCCGGATTAAAAGTTGCAACTATTGTTGAATTTAACCTCCAATCCCCCCCAGCCGCTAATGTATAAGACCCCAAATTTACCACACCTTTTTGAATGTAAAAATCATTTGTAGTTGAAGTATTACCTATGAACGTAACAATATCCGTAGCATTCAGTTTGTTTATTGTTAAATTATAATACGTTGTAGCCGGAACATCTTGTGCTAAAGATCCAACCAGCTCTACCTTGCCTGTACCGGGGTTAAAAGTACCAACCGGTGAAAAATCCGCTCTAAGAGTTATGGTTCCGCTGTTTCCGTTTATAATTCCCGTATTCACTATCGGATCCAGACCCCAAACACTCCACTGATAAGCGCCAACATTCCAAACCCCGGCATTAGTGGTTGTTGCAAAAGTTTGTGTCAATCCGGAATCTGTACCAAAACTACCGTTATTTGTTACCTCGTTGTTGAATGTAAAATACCCACTCGTTGAAGTAACCATCGTACCTGCTCCTATCGTAGTGGTCGCGATAACTTGGAGCCCGTTGGTTCCACAATTCCAAGTTCCCGAACCGCTCGATATAAAGACACCATTTACTCTAACATCGCCCGTGCACAAAACGGTACCGGCAGGTTTACTCATCGTAACGTTATAAAAAGAATTTTCCGCGCTAACGTTTTGATTACTTGATCCGTTAAAATCAACTGTTCCTGTTCCGCCATTTAATGTACCACTTGTATGCGACCAATCAGCACCAACATGCAAAGTATTAGAACCTAACGCAAATGTACCATCTTGCAACCAAAAATCATCTGTTGTCGTAGCTTCCCCAAATAAAGTTGCCGTTCCGCCGGATTTATTGATAACCAACAATCTGTAGGTTGTTGCCGGCACATCTTGATTCAAAGAACCGTTAAAATCCACTCTGGCCAAAACTCCCAATGGGTTATAGGTGCCACTATTTGCCCACTTACCCAGTACCTGTAACGCTCCATAACTATTTATGGTTCCATTATTATCCAAAAACCCCGACGAAGCCACATAAAAACTCCCCGTGCCATGATTAATCATTCCATTATTGGTTGTTGTGGAATGAATTTGCATACTACCGGTAGAACCGGTAATTATCGTTCCATTATTGGTTGTCGAAGTCATGTATATTAAACCGGTATCCGTACTTATTATTCCCGAAGATGTCACGGAATTAAAAACCAAATTCCCACTTGTGGATGTAACCACTGTCCCAACTCCTATTGTAGCCAATCCATAAGGCTGAAACGTGTATGTTGCAACATTGAGTGTACCCAAATTGGAAATCAAAAATTCTGAACTCACATTAACACCACCCTCCAAAGTGATGGTTGTATTATTTCTTAAAGTCAAATTTGTGAAAGACTCTCCACCAATAACTTGCGGAGCATTGCCATCAAAATAAACCATTCCCGGTGCGCCGTCTACAAAAGTACCGCCAGTGCGCCTCCAATCACCATACATGTATAAATTTTGACCATTCAGATTAAAGATACCATTCGCAATTGTTAAATCTCCCAAAATATGCAAATTTCCATTTACATAGGCAGAGCCGCCACCTTTATTTATTTCGACATCATTAAGAAATACAGCCGGTATATATTGTTGACCGGATCCTTGAAAGGTAAACTTACTCGTTCCCGGATTTACAACTCCCCCGCTGGTCCAATCATCATACAGACGAACATCCGCAGACCCGGCATTAATGGTACCCGTATTATCTAAAACAGCTCCGTCATAGAATGTAATCATACCACTGCCAAAATCCAAATAAGCTCCCCCGCCAACATTGGCCACAGCATCATCAAACCACATATCACCGTTTATAGTTCCAACGTTCCCGCCGTTTTGCAAAGATGCGGTAAAAGTTAAATTCCCTGATGTTGAAGTAACTACCGACCCGGCTATAACAAAAACAGTTCCATCGAATCTTAAATCATAAGACCCTGCGTTTATTACCGACCCAGCATTCACCGTAGCACCCGCAACCCAACCGCCTGCTGTTAAATTTGTCGTGGTACCCCCCGGAATCATAACCGAATCCGCAATACCCGGTACAAATCCACAATCCCAGTTTGCGGCATTATTCCAATCATTTGTTGGTTCGGTTGTACTAAAAGCACAGGTTGCCGCGTAAGCATGATTACTAAATACTAAAAAAACGAAAACGAAAACGAAAAACCCGGTCAACGTATAAAAAAAACGTTTACCGTTATTTCGCCAATTAAGTTGGCTCATCATAGGTATATTATTGATACTCTAAAAGTTATTATCAAAGTAATATTTTGTATTGATTTTGTTGACTGCATAATATCATCTAAACAGCTCAATGTCGCCAAATTTTGTGGATAAACATATAGAAACACGAATCCATTTATCTAATGGATTTTAAACCCTGTGATCTGCACTTGATGAGACACATCGGTAACAACCCGAGATTCCTCAGGAACTCAGGTAAGATACCGATCTATGCCAAT